>JAQXQN010000027.1 GCA_029101185.1 Eggerthellales bacterium
GGCTTTTCTGACGAAGCGTCCTGGCGGGCAGCCTTGATAGGTCGCCCTAGCGCGCCACTCCGAGCCACCCCGCGTAACACGACCGCGTCCACACCCAGGGGCACCCTAAATCTTGGCCCTACTCACCATGCCCTTAAGCACAGCGGACAAGAAACCCTGACGCTGACCGCTGTAGGGCTTGCCGCCAAGAATCAACCCCTGGACCTTGAGTCTTCCAAGTTCAGACACGGGTACCTCATAGGGGTTCTCGCTAAGCAGCACCATGTCGGCCACCTTGCCCTCCTCAAGAGAACCCCGCTGATCCTCGTCAAAGGACACCCACGCCCCATTGTAGGTGCACATGCGCAGGGCCTCCTGGATGGTAAGGCTCTGACCTGGGGTGCTGTGGTTGCACGCCCGCTGCATCCAGAGGATAGGATCCGGATCCGTACAGGGGGCGTCGGAGCCGGCGGAGATAACCACCCCCGCGTCCCAAATGTCGCGCAGCGGGTTAAGACGGCTTGCCCGCTCAGGACCCAGCAGAGCAGTCAGGTAGGAATCCGGCTCCTGGGGCCAATCGATAAAGCTGGTCTGCATGGGGAAGTGAACGCCGTACTCGGCGCAGATGGCCAGGCTTTCGGGTGTTGGCAGACAGGCGTGGATGATGCCGTGGCGACAATCCGCCCGCGGATTCTGGTCAACAGCTGCCTTTAGACACCGAACCGCCTGGTCAAAGGCGGCATCGCCAATCGCATGCATCTCAATTTGCAGGCCCGCATCATGGGCGTCCTTGCAAAACTGCGCCACTTTGGCATCATCGTAATACAGCACGCCGCAATCGCCGGCGGCTTGGCCGTTCGCGGGGTAGCCGTTCGCGGGGCCGCCTGCGGGCTGCTCACAATCACTCTCTGCGCCGCAATACGGCTCCCGCATGGCCGCATCCCGACTGCCAAAACACCCGTCTAGCGCGCTCTCAAAGCACCCGCCAATCCTGGGCAACCTGCGCGAAACAGCCACCGACACGTCCATAGGCTGAGGAAACACCCTCATCTGAAAGCCTGACTGGGCGCTTGCCCCCACCCATTTCTCCAGCGAAATGTCCAGATTACCCGCAAACCCCACGCCGCTGACGGTATGCACCATACCAATCCCCCGGCTAGCCAGATAATCCATGGCCCGCTGCATGTTGCCAATGAGCTTGGGGATAGACAGGGAGTTGGTAATATAATCCGACACCGCAAAAAAGGCCTCCTGGTTCATTTCGCCAGAATCAGGATGATAGCCCCGCAAACCCGCAAGCCCGGGCACCTTCTCCTGAAGCCTCTCAAGCAGCACGGTGTTGACCACGCAGGCATGGCCGTCGTACTTGACCATGAACACCGGCAGCTGCGGACAGGCCAGATCCAGCTCCTGTCGGGACAAAAGCCGCCCCTCGGCCACGGAATACGGCGACGCGCCAAAGGCCACCAGGATCTGCGCCCTGCTCACCACGGCGAAATCCCGCACCATCCCAATAATCTCCTGGTTTGACCGGGCGTTCATCACGTTCAGCCCCGCGTTGAAGGTGGCAAAGGACGCGAAATGCTGGTGAGTGTCAACAAAAGCCGGGCACAGTGCGCGGGTGCCCAGGTGCTCCACGGGAGCGTTGGCGAAGCGTGCTGGCAGCGAATCCCCTACAAACAGAATCTTTCCCTCGTCCTCCACCAGATACTGTGCCACGGTGTCGTGGGCATCCACCGTAAGAATTGCGCCTTCGTATACTTTCATGCCTGGTTCCTTTATACATCCAGATACCTATCCAGCAGCTCCTCAACCCGCCTCATCTTTTTGGGCGAAGGATGCTCCACCAGTCTTCCTCCGCACATGACCAGCCGTAGCTTCCGCAGCACAGTCAAATCCTCCAGCGGATTGCCCTCACAGGCAATCAAATCCGCAAGCTTTCCAGGCTCGACGGAACCAATCCGGTCCTCCATCCCAAGGATCCGCGCGTTTCCCAGGGTGGCCGAATGCAGGGCAAATCCAGGTGTGACCTGGCAATACTTGGCAAAGTAGTACACTTCGCGCCACATGTCGTACTGCGTGATAAAGGGGCATCCGGAATCCGTACCCAGCCCCACCGGAATCCCGGCGGCAAGACACGCCTTTGCGCACTCGATAATCCCCTCCATCACCACTGCACCGTTCTTTTTTGCGATAGCGGGGGCGTGGCTTTCTTCCAAGGGAAAGACGGCGTAGGGCAATGCTGGCGAAATCGTACAAACCTGTGCGCACATGCCCTCCTGATTGCGGCGACGGAACAAGTCCAAGATCTCCTGATCTGGCTTTGCCCCGTGTTCGATGGTGTCCACCCCGTTTTCCAATGCGACGCGCACCCCTTCTGGGCTCTCAACATGGGCGGCAACCTTGAACCCCAGGTCATGCGCAGCATCGCAGGCGGCGCGAACCACCTCGGGAGGCATGCGCAGCACGCCTGGCTCGCCCTCCTCGCTGGCGTCCATTACGCCGCCCGTAATCATCAGCTTAATCCAGTCTGGATTGGTCTGAGCAATTGCAAAAACATCCTGGGCGGCCTGATGCGGACTGGCGGACTCCGTGGCCAAGGACCCGGCAAAATGGCCCCCGGGCACCGATACCCCTGTATTGCACACCAGCATCCGCGGGCCAAGGGCCTGACCGCACGCAATCTGGTCGCGAATGATTCCGTCGTGATCCATAACGCCGCCCACAGTCCTCAGGGTGGTCACACCCCCGAGCAGCTGGTTCTTGGCGGCCGATTTCTCCATGGCAAGAAACACTTTCATAACCAGCTTGTGCCCGGAAAGCAGCTCAAACAGCGCCTTGTAATCAACCGGCTTGGCGTTAGGCTTGGGGGGTTTACCACTCGAGGCAATATGGGCATGAAGGTTGATTAGGCCAGGAAGCAGCCATCCACCCTGAAGGTCAATGACCCGATACCCCGACGGTGCTGCGCCATCAGGCACCACATCAACAATGTACTCCCCGTCAACCAGCACCATCACACCGTTTTGAACAGTCATTTCTCCAAACTCGTCAAGCCTGCCGTCCAGCAGATGGCAATTCTTGAACGCATACTTTCCCGTGAGCCGCTGCGTATCTACCATGATTTCTCCTCCATAATCGCATCCGCCCCTGCCGCTACAATGCCAGGAGCACAAAAGATAGTTATTTCCGCTCCACGCGGGTCCGCTGCACCAGATCGATGATCTCCTGCTTGGAATGCACCCCCAGCTTGGCGTGCAGTGCCTTGACGTAGGTGGACACGCTGTTAACGGACAGGTACAGCTCGTTGGCCATGCCTTTCTGCGTATGCCCTGCCGCCGTCAACCGCAACACGTCAAACTCCCGGTTAGTCAGCCCGTACCTGATGCGGATCAACTCCAAGGCCCTGCGTTCCTCGTCCTCTGTCGAAGCGTGCCGGCCCACATCCCCGGTCAGCCACGCCGCCTCGCCATCCGGCCCTGCAGCGCCCCCAAACCCGGCGGTGCCAAACCCACCAGCCCCAAATCCGTCGGCAGCCCCGGCATCGGCGCCAACAGCTCCAACAGCAGCAGCCCCGACAGCGCCGCAACCGTCAGCGCCACCCCTAGCGCCGCTCTGATCCCCCGACCAGTCACGGGCCTCAGGCGAGCCCCGATCCTCAGACCAGCCGTAACGCACCACAAAGAACGCCCCTATCGTCACCAAAAATGCGGTTGCAAGACAGGTAGCCATCATGACAGTGTGGCCCTGGCCGCTTGAGACAGCGGCAGAGAGGAAAGGCCAAGCGCCCACGGTAAGCAGCTTCGCCGACAGCACCAGGGGGAAGAAAGCAATTCCTGCCAGGGGAGCAAAGGGGGCGTTACGTTCCCGACAGAACTCCTCCAAGATCA
>JAQXQN010000028.1 GCA_029101185.1 Eggerthellales bacterium
TATTGGGGCTGGGCGCCGTATTGGGCAGCAGGCGGCTGCGCAACAGCGGGCTGCTCAGGAGCGGCACCGTAAGGGTATGGGGATGCCGCAGCAGCGGGAGCGGAAGCATAGACCTCGGTCGGAGCCTCCGCAGAAACAGGCTCAATAGGGGCGGTCGCGTCGGCAGGATCAGGGATAGTAACCTCGGTCGGGGCTTCCACGGCAGTGGGCTCCTCGACGGGAACAGACGCCTCCGCAGAAGCGGCGATTCCAGAATAAGGTTGAGGCTCTGCAGGATTGGCCACGGACGTCCCGCAGCTCGGGCAGAATTTCACCCCATCGGGCAATTGCGATCCGCAATTATTGCAGAACATAATGACCTCCTCTTGGTCAGGACTAATGGTGCCACTATACGGCACGAAAAGCCCCTGGCTTTCGCCACCCGCCGATTAGTTAATTAAGTTCGGTGTTTGCTCATAATGGAGCTTGCAGGCATAATTACCCGACAACTCTACTCAAGCCACCACGCGCACCCAACACGCCAGAATTGCACGCATCTCGTCTTTCAATACACGAACACGAAGACCCACATTCCAGAAGGATTCATGACGCACAGCCACAAATAGGCATAAAAAACGCAGGCCAAAATGGCCTGCGATCATTGTTGGACGCAGGGACCGGATTTGAACCGATGACCTCCGGGTTATGAGCCCGGCGAGCTACCAGACTGCTCCACCCTGCAATATGATTTCCAGCCGCCCATCTGGTATCAAAGCGGCAAGGAGTTATACTAATGACCTCCGAGAGGTTTTTCAAACACTTTCTTCCCCATGCACAATTGTTTCACAACCACAAGCCCTGCAATTACGCCCAAATCAGATTAAAACCCAAACCTTGTCCAACTCTGAAACCATCCACAATTACTCAACGGTCAGGATATAGCACTTATGGATTCGCGGGTTGCGCTGGAAGTCATGAGGGATTGTCCCTGCCGAAATGTCCTCAAGATGGATGCCCCTGCGCTCTAGCTCTTCATTATCAGGCTTGAATGTCCTCAAGTTACAGCTGAACACCGCCTTACCCCCTGGCGCAAGGAGCTTAGAAACCATGGTCAGCATCTCAACATGATCCCGCTGGACGCTCCAGGTTGCTTTACCCATGGTCTTCGAGTTGGAGAAGGTAGGAGGATCCACAAATACCAGGTCGTATTTATTCTTCCCCGCCGCCGAAACCTGCCGCAGCCAATTCATGGCATCAGTTCGCACGTAGGTGTGCTCTTCTCCCGTGCAACCGTTCAGCTCCATATTCCGCTTTGCCCAGTTCAGGTATGTTTGGGACATGTCCACCGTAGTAGTGCTAACGGCACCGCCTACCGCCGCATGCACCGTGCAGGTTCCGGTATAGGAAAACAGGTTCAAAAACCGCGTGCCCTGGGCCATTTCGCCCACCATGATCCGAGTATCCCGATGATCCAGAAAGATACCCGTGTCCAGATAGGACCCCAGGTCAATCTCGAATACGTTTCCCGCTTCCTCCGTATACATCACGAAGGCGTCCTTCTGCTGGTCCACATACTGTCCGCCGCCCCGCTCATGCCTGCGGGTTTTGGCAAACACCAGATCCCTCGGGATTCCTAGCGTGGCAGCGGCAATGTCCATGGCGTCATAAAGCCTGTCCTCCGCCTCATACGGGTCCACATCCCGCGGGGCCTGGTACTCGGCAACCACCAGCGCACTCATGCCCTGGCTTTCCCACACCCCGTCATACCGGTCAATGGCCACGGCAAAGTCAGGAAGGTCCGAGTCATATACCCGGTAGCAATAGACGTCGTTCTTCTTCGCCCACTTCCTCCGCTCCTTGGCAACCTTCTTGAACCTGGCGGCAAATTGCTCGGCATTCCTATCCGCGACCTTGACCTGCACCTCTAGCCCCGTATCAAGATTGACCACGGGAATTGTTCTCAACGGTCTAGACTCGCTCATGGTCCTACCTCACTGCAAGGGGGTCAAAAGCCAGCATCTCAAGAACAAGCTGGCACCTGATGGACAACGGCTCCGAGCACTCCTCTAGAAACCTTCCGATCTCGCTTCTGGGAAGCTCAAAATGCTCGATAAACTCCGTGGGCTCGGTATGGGCCTCACCCACCTTCTCTACCTGGGCAAACACCATTCCAATACTCTCATCGGACATCCCCAAGGAAGAATAACCCGGCACCCTGCAGCAATGCACATTCAACGCAGTGCCATCCGGGTTGCGCATGATGTCGTAACCGGTCTCCTCCCGAAGCTCCCTGCTGGCGCACTCCACAACGTCCTCCCCGGACTCCTTCAGCCCTGCAGGAAACGCGATGCACGGACTATTCACGGGAAACCTGAACTCCCTGATTAACAGCAGGGATCCATCCTTGGTAAACGGCACGATACACACTGCGTCCGCATCCGCCACCTTGCCCTGTGCCCTCACCACGGATTCGTATGACGAAGCGTCCTTGCGGGAAACCACGTCGTAAATCATGCCTTTGCCATCGGGCAGGTTGGCATGAAGGCGGTACTTCTTCAACCACCCATCACACACCTGCTCCACACGGCCGATCTCAGGAAGCGGTCCAAGCGTTGCGTCCACCATATGCTCAGCCATCCCTCTGCCCCTTCTTTCCTCACCCGCACAGATGCGTTTTGCTGCAAACGCATCCCGTTGTTCGTAAATCCAAACCATTGTATCCCAGCCCTGGCCGTCTGATATTCCCATCCTCTCCACCCCATAATTGCCCTAAAGCGCGATAATACAGGGCCATATCTTGAAAGGGGTTTCCATGTCGCTTTCCGTAGCTCTTACTCGCGAGAATCTTCCTGAATACCTTGCCGCATACGCTCGTCTTATTGTGCAAGCGGGATGCGCCATCCAGCCTGGTCAAGACCTATTTATACGCGCGGACATTCAAAGCGCGCCTCTGGTAAGAGAAGTCACCCGCGCGGCTTATGAACTTAACGCCCGCCACGTCACCGTCCGTTACACTGACGAGGTCATAAGCCGTATGGAATACGACCACGCCCCCATGGAGGTCTTTGAGCAGTTCCCCGAGTGGTCCGCCCTGCTGAACAACTCCATGGCCCAGGCAAAAGCGGCGGTGCTCACCATTGATTCCGATGACCCTGAAGCCATGATCGGAATCAATCCCGCAAAACTCATGGCCCGGTCCAAAGCCAGCCATGCCGCATGCAAGCCCTTCTACGACGCCCTTGATTTTGGACGTTGCGTCTGGTGCATTGTGGGAGCAGCAAGCCCTGCATGGGCCATGAGGGTGTTCCCCGAGACAGACCCCGACCAGGCCCTCCTTGACCTTTGGGCTGCCATATTCGAAACCGTGAGGCTGACCAGCCCCGATGCCAATTCTGCTATCAACGCGTGGCATCATCACCGCCTGAGTTTCGCTCATCGCTGCCAGTGGCTTAACAGCCACCACTTCGACTCCCTCCACTACACCAGCCCCCAAGGCACCGACCTCACGGTTGGGCTGAACGCTCGGGGTCTGTTCTGCGGTGGCGGAGACACCACTGTCGATGGCATCCAGTTTTTCCCCAACATGCCCACCGAGGAGATATTCAGCACCCCTGATAGAACCCGGGCCGACGGCGTGGTTGTGTCCACCCTCCCCCTTTCCTACAACGGATCTTTGATCCAGGATTTCTCCCTCACCTTCACCAACGGGGTAGTGACCGACCTGCACGCAGAGATTGGCGAAGACGTCCTGCGCTCCATCGTGGAAACCGATGAGAACTCCTGCCGCCTTGGCGAGATTGCCCTGGTTCCCTTCGACAGCCCCATCAGAAATTCCGGCGTGCTGTTCCTGAGCACCCTGTTTGATGAGAACGCAAGCTGCCATTTGGCCCTTGGCCAAGGATTTCCCGATTGCTATCAGGGCGGATACGATATGAGTGAAGAGGAGCTCCTGGCCGCAGGGGTCAATGCCAGTGCCGCCCACGTTGACTTCATGATTGGCTCCGAGGATCTTTCCATAGACGGCATCACACAGGACGGCACCCCAGTCCCTATTTTCCGAAATGGTAATTGGGGGTTTTAGCATGACGCCCTCCTTTCCCGTTGCCAATCTTGGCCCCGCTATCGTCTCTCCCCAATGCCCCCACGCATTTCACGGGGTCATCTTTGACTTCGACGGCACGCTGGCAGATTCCACCGAGTACTGGGAATCTGTAGGCGGCCGCTTCCTTAACCAACGCGGTTTTCAAGTTGACGAATACGTCCAGACCAGATTCAGGGAAATGACCATCGCTCAATCCGCCGACCTTATGCGGGAGTATTACGGCATCAGCGAATCAAGGGAGGACATTATTGCCGAGATCATGGATTACATGGACCAGGACTACCGCAACCACGTCCAACTCAAGCCGGGGGCATTAGAGACCCTCTCCACCCTTCATGAAGCGGGCATCCCCTTGTGTATTGCCACGGCAGCGGAACGCAGCAGCGTCTCGCACATGCTTGAGAAGTTTGACATCGCCAAGCTGTTTACACACGTGCTGTACTGCTCCGAGGTTGGGGCCAGCAAAACGCAACCCGCTGTGTTTCTTGAAGCGGCCCGCCGTCTTGGCCTGACCCCAAACCACATCCTGGTAATCGAAGACTCCATCCATGCAATTCATACGGCAAAGCGTGCTGGGTTTATTGTCGCCGGAATTAAGGATCCTGCCAACCAGTCCGTACGTGACCAGGTAATTCAGCATTCTGACCTGTACCTTGAGTCCCTCTGTGGCACTACAAGGCAATAGTGCTAGCAGGGTTTGCAGATTCACGATTAGGCTTATCCATCCACCCAGGGCACGCCCCTACGCCGCCCGAATCCCAACCTTTGCGCCGTCAAGCAGCATAAGGGTCTCGGCAATCAAGGGATTGCGATACACCAAGGGGGAAGTCCTCCGGCTTTGCCCTACGTGTCCGCCCAGC
>JAQXQN010000029.1 GCA_029101185.1 Eggerthellales bacterium
GGGGCTGAGCCTGAAGGACCTTGCCAGCCAGGACAAGTTCGCTTCGTCATTATCCACGCTGCCAAACTATACGGTGCAGTTGGACAAGGATTGGAGTCGGGATATCTTTCTTAACATTGATGGGTCCGAGCTGGTCTTCGACAGAGGTGGAGAGCGGTATTAGCACTGCTATGACCTGGTGATTCATTATTTATTCATAGTTTTCACACTTTTTTAATAATTTGTTAGGGGCGGTTTTATTGAGCCCAACGTCTCTGATGCGCACTATGTGCCGTATCAGGTGAGAGCGGATTTTGATGGGGAGTCAGTCCGTTTCTCTAAACCATGACGAGAGGAGACGTTATGAGTCGTGATATGACTCGTAGGAACTTCGTGGCCGCTGCTGCCGCAACGGGGGCCGTGGCCGCCGTGGGCATGGCTGGATGTGCCAAGACGGAAGAGCCCACGGATGCTCAGGAGCCTCAGCCCCTGGGAAGCGGCGTGGATCCCTTTGCCGACTGCACCAAGGTGTACGGCTGCTGCTCTCCCGAGTGCCAGCACCACTTGCTCACCGGTTACGTCCGCGACGGCAAGTTGGTCAAGGTTGACTGGGATGCCGACAAGAACGAGTGCCCCGCATGCAACCGCGGTTTCGCCCGCGTGGAGATGTGCAACTCCGACCAGCGCCTGACCAAGCCCCTGAAGCTTGTGGGTGAAAAGGGCAAGGGCAAGGACCAGTATCAGGAGATCGAGTGGACCGAGGCCATTGATCTGATTGAGGAGAAACTTAGGTACGCGCTGGATAACGGCGGAAGCCACTCCATCGTGTCCCTGGGCGGTTCCGGCAACTTCTCCAACCTCACCGGTGCCTTCTCCAACTTTGTAGGCTGGCTGGGCGGTGGCACCCCCGTCACCGGCAACATGTGCTGCGCTGGTATTGACTCTGGTCTGACCACCATCTTTGGCGCCCGCTGCCAGATGACCCGTCATCAGATTGACAAGTCCAAGTACATCATTGTCTGGGGCAACAACCCCGTGGTCACCATGAGCGGATACTTCGGCCGCTATCAGAAGATGATGGACAACGGCGGTACCTTGGTCACCGTTGACCCCTTCTACTCTGAGACCGCCGACAAGTCCCAGGTGTGGCTGCGCCCCTGGCCCGGCAATGACTCTGCTCTGGCTCTGGGCATGATCAAGGTCATTCTTGACGAAGGCCTCCAGAACGATGAGTACATTAAGGCCCATTCCACCGCTCCCTGCTTGCTTGACGCTTCCACCAAGCTGCCTGTGTATAAGGACTCCGCCGATCCCACTACCTATCAGGTTATCGATGCCGACGGCACCATCAAGCTGCACACCGAGGCCACCGATCCCATGCTGACCACCGCAGGCACCGAGTACGAGGGCACCTACATCACCGAGCTTGACGCCGTCAAGGCCGAGGCTGCCGCTTGGGATGCCGACGCCGTTAAGGCCGAGACCGATGTGGACTTTGACGATTACGCTCCTGTGGCCCGCGACTTTGCTAATGCTCCTGCTGCCATGATCATCCAGAACATGGGTGGCTACCAGCGCACCGAGAACGCCTGCTATGCAACCGCTCTGATGTGCTACATGGCGGTCCTGTGCGGCCATGTGGGCCATGAGGGCGACGGCGTGTATGACGTCAACGGCTCCGCACACCTGGTTCCCGCCGGCTCTGCCTACGAGTCCAACCCCGATGCTGCACCTAACACCGAGGTTATCCCTCACTTTGCTTTTGGTGACTTCATCGAGGCTGAGAAGCCCTGCAAGATCAACTTTGCGTGGATTGCCCAGGGTAACCAGGTCTCCCAGATTGGCGATACCAACAACAACTACCGCAAGGGCCTGTCCTTGATCCCCTTCGTGGTGAAGGTCGACCAATTCTTCAACGCCACTTGCGCCTACGCCGATCTGGTACTGCCCAACACCGCCCTGTTCGAGACCCCCAACGTCACCCACTCCGCCCGTTCCTCCTTCATCCAGATTTCCGAGGCTGGCGTGACTCCTCCCGGCGAGGCCAAGACCGACCTGGAGATCACCCGTATGGTTGCGGAGCGCTTCGGCCTGGACAAGTACTACAACGAGGATCCCGACGTCTACATCGCCCGGGTTATTGAGCCTGCTGGCATCACCCTTGAGCAGCTCAAGGAGCGCAAGGCCATTGACGCCCTTACCGAGCTGAATCCCACCTTCGTGGCATACAAGGACGGCAACTTCCTCACTCCCACCGGCAAGGCCCAGTTCTTCTGCCAGTCTTGGGTGGACCAGGGGTATAGCGGAATTGCTACCCACATGCGTCCCACCGAGAGCATCCTTAACGCCACCACCTATCCTTTGGCGGCTGTGCAGCGCAAGACCCGTTCCCAGGTGCACACCATCTTCAAGAACCTGGAGACCATGCTGGAGATGGACGGACATCAACCCCACATCATCATCAACACCGAGGATGCTGCTGCCCGCGGTATCGTCAACGGCGACGACGTGACCGCCTTCAACGACCGTGGCTATTGCGTGGGTGTTGCCGTGGTCACCGACAAGACCAAGAAGGGCGTGGTCGTTCTTGAGAACGGTTGGGACGACATGCTCAATGGCAAGAACACCAACACCAACAACGTGACCCAGAGCAAGTGGCCTACCCTGGGTACCATCCACACCATCAACTCCACCCTGGTGGATGTCAAGAAGGGAGCGTAAGACATGGCCGGATTCTCCGTTAACTCCGAGCGTTGCTACGCTTGTAAGACCTGCTCCATCGGTTGCGCAAACGAGAAGATGCTCCCTGCCGGCGTGCTGCTTCGCCGCGTGCGCACCTTCGACACCGCCACCGGTATCGCCATGGTATCCATGGCCTGCAACCACTGCGATGAGCCCGCCTGCCTGGCTGTGTGCCCCCAGTCCTGCTACACCAAGGACGAGGCCACGGGTCTGGTGATTCAGAACCACGACCTGTGCATCGGCTGCAAGAGCTGCATCCAGGCCTGCCCCTTCCACGCTCCTGCCTTCTGCGAGGAAGAGACCAAGACCTACAAGTGCGATGGCTGCGTAGACCGTCAGTCCATCGGCGAGCTTCCCCGTTGCCAGGCCAATTGCCCCAGCGGAAACATCACCTATGTGGAAGATGTTGCTTCCATGACTGGCGAGTCCATCAAGGACCTGGTGGACACCAAGCCCAACTTCTCCGTGGTGCTTGACAAGGACATGGACATTAGCCAGTTCGCTAACATCGACGATCCCGCCGCATGCATGGATCGGGGCGGTGAGGACTACTAGTTCCTCCTACCCGGCATAAGCTGGGTTACTCTCTGCACCCGGGTCGCGCTTGACGCCACCCGGGTGCACCCCTATTTCCGACGAGCGCGTTGTACGTTTCGGCAAGGATAGGAGAGCCATGTTCCAACTGGCGTTTCGTAATATCTCTCGCAGGCTTGGTCAGTCCTTTGTCACCGCGTTGATTGTGGCCATTGTGGTGTTTGTGGTCACGGTCTCCTGTGCCACGGTGTCGTCCATCGCCAATGGCCTGCGGCTTTCCCAGGACCGGCTGGGCGCAGACGTGATGGTGCTTCCCGCAGGCGCGACCTCAAACGCCTCGGAGGTGCTGTTCACCGCGCAGCCGGTCAACGTGTATCTTGACCAGTCCGTGTATGCTGAGGTTGCTGCCGTGGAGGGTGTCGCCGCGTCCACGCCCCAGTTCTTCACCCAGACCGTGAATCAGTCCTGCTGTTCGGTTATGGGCATCACCCGTGTAGTGGGCGTGGATATGGCCACGGATTTCGTGATTACCCCCTGGCTGGTTGACGCTTCGGGTGCCGGGGCATCGGATGCTCCCTCAGGCACCGCAGCCACTTCAGGCACCGCAGCCACCGTCTCTGACCTAGGATCCGACGGCATCATTCTTGGGTCAAACGCCCCTGCTATCGAGGGCGGACAGGCTTCCATCCTTGGTAGCGTGTTCTACCAGGTAGGCTCCCTGGCCCAGACCGGCACCAGTGTGGATGAGACCATCTTCATGGATCTGAACATCGCGCAAGACATTGCCGCCCAGAGTCCCTATCTGACCAGCATCTGGGGGACGGAAGACCCCCACACTAAGATTTCCTGCGTTATGGTTAAGGTTGCCGAGGGCTACAGTCCCCAAGAGGTGTCCCAGGCAATTGTTGACGCCTGTCCCGGCGTGGTTGCTCTGACCACCTCAGACATGATCTCTGGGGTCTCCGATCAACTGACCGTGGTGGCTCAAATATGCGCGGCCTTGCTTGGCCTGCTGTTGGTGGTTGCCGCGTTGGCCCTTGCCGGGCGGTTCTCTTCGATAGCGTCTGCCCGTATGGGCGAGCTGGGCTTGATGCGGTCCCTAGGCATGAGCAAGGGCGCCTCCATCGGGTACCTGGTGGCGGAGACCGGCGTGCTTGTGCTCCTGGGGTCCGTTGTGGGCGCGGCGGCAGGATGCGTGTGCGGGTCCTTTGCCCTTGATGTGGTGCGGGAGGCCTTTGCCATTCCTGGGACCACCTCGGCAGCGGTCTACGTTGCCTCATGTGCGGCCGGCGTGGGCTTCGCGCTGTTGCTTGATGGGGTGTCCTTGGCGTCTCCCCTGGTCAAACTGGTGCGACGAGATCCCGTGGAGAATCTTGTGAGGGGTGATATGTGATGGAGGCCTGTGTGAATGTGGCGCGGATGGAGCATGTAAGCAAGTCCTTTGCCACGGAGCCTCCCGTGGTGCCCCTGATTGACGTTGACCTTGAGGTGCCTGGCGGTCAGGTGGTGGCAATCACCGGCGTGTCGGGCAAAGGCAAGTCCACCCTGCTCAACGTCCTTGGCGGACTCATGCGCCCAGATAAGGGGGCGGTTTGGTTCATGGGGGAGAACCTGACCCAGGCAAGCGCCGCCCGAATTGACGCGCTGCATAGGCAAGGGATCGGGTTTGCCTTCCAGACCCCGTACCTGTTCAGCGCCCTGACCGCCCGGGAAAACCTGGAGTTCTCTTTCAAGCTGGCCAAACGGCCTGACCCTGCGGCCCTTGCTCAGTTGGCCCTAGAGGATTTTGGACTTTCTGAGCGGGGCGACCATATGCCCTTTGAGTTGTCCGCAGGCCAGAAGCGCCGTCTGGCCATTGCTCGGGCGTTGGGCGGAGATCACAGGATCATTTTGGCTGACGAACCCACCAATGACCTGGACCAGCATTGGGCGGATTACGTGTTCGAGCGCTTTGCCACTTTTGCCCATGGCGAAGCGAACCGTGCCGTGGTGGTGGTCACCCATGACCCCAGGTATGCTCAGAAGGCAGATGTGGTCTATGCCCTTGAGGATGGCCGATTGACTCTCAGGAGGTAGATGATGCAGCGCATTGGTAGTTGCGGACAAGCCTCGCGACCTATGAGCCGCAGGGTGTTTTCCGCTGGCCTTGCCGTTGCGACCGCGGGGGCTGCTCTGGGACTTGCCGGCTGCGGCGGTCCCGGGGGATCCGATGGAGATTCGGCCGATGGTGCTGGCTCTGGGGATGCAGACGGTCAGAGTGGCGCAGGAAGCCAGGGCAATGCTGGCGCTCAGGATGATTCTTCATCATCTGGGCAGGTCATCCAGATGCCGGCGCTTGGGCAGAATGCGGTGTGCGTGACCGAATACGCCAATAATGCCCTGGTGGTGCTTGATCCCACAACAGGCGCGGTGGTTGAGCGGGTGACCCTAGGGGTAAACCCTGCGTATTTGGCTCAGAGCGCGGATGCCTTGGCCGTGACCTGCACCGGGTCGAGCCAGGTTGCCATTGTTCCTCTTGCGGGCGGGCCTGTTGCTATGGCCCAGGTTGGCACCCAGCCTTTGGGGGTGTGCGCGGGGGTTGGGTCTTCTGCGGGAAGGTTCTACGTCACCGATTACAACGCGGGCTGTATCCACGGTGTCGACCAGGCTTTGGCTTCGGTGGTGGGTACCGCGGTGCTTGGTGGCGTGGGGTATCAGAACCGTATCGAGCCTCCAGAGTGCTGTCGTCGCAACGACCCCACCGCCCAGGGCAGGCGCCCTGTGTCCGTTGCCTGTAGTCCGGATGGAGCCACGGTGTACGCCGCCACCTACGGCACCTATGACCTGGCGGTGGTGGACGTGGCGTCCATGGCCGAGACGGGGCAGATGGACGGCACGGTGGGTCCGCGCAAGGTCATCCTTTCTCCCGATGGAAGCTGGGCATTCCTGGCTGGCGTGGGCGGGGAGAGCTCCGAGCGGGAAACGGATCTGATTGTGATGGATCTTGCCACCCAGAAGCGGCAGGCTCGGATACCCATTGGCGCTGGCGTTGCAGGAGTGTGTCAATCCATACAGGATGGTGTGCTGTTCTGCACCGCGCGGGACGACGGGCTGGTTGTGCGGGTGGAGCCTGATGGCGACGGCGCATGGGCGGTTACCCTTGATACCCAGTTGGGGATAGGGGTGGAGTCCGTGGCGCTTTCGGCCGACGGATCCTTACTGGTGGTGTGCAACAACCAGACCGGGGTGGTTTGGGGGCTTGACCCTGTGAGTCTTGAGGTTTTGTGGGAGTCCGAGCCTCTGGCTGCGCCGAAGGACGCATTAGTTATTAGTAAGGGCTAGAGCCGACGTTTAAGGAGAGAGATATGAAGAACGTCAATACGAACGTGATCGTCAACGTTGTGGTGGTCGTGGCGGCGGTGGTGGCCCTGCTGGCGCTGTACGTCTTCGCACCGGTGTGCTCCGGGCATCTGGAGCTGGCCAATGGCAACATGGCTCCTATGCGCTGCTTCTTCACCGGCAAGGTGTGCGCGCTGATCTCCCTGATTGCCATTATTGCCGCTGTGGCCAGCGTGGTCACAAAGAAGCCTGCCACGGTGATCCTGGTGTGCCTGGGGGTGGCCATGGTCCTCATGACCTTTGAGACCCCTCTGTCCATTGGCGTGTGCAAGTCCGCGGAGATGGCCTGCGTTACCACCGCCCTGTGGCTGCGCATCTGTGGCGGCACCATGGCCGTGGCGGCCCTGGCGGGTGCCGTTCTCAACCCCGCCCGCAAGCGGGCCGAATAGCTGCCAAAGTGGTGGTAGCCGGTGTGGTAGCAGCTAGCGGCGAAGCGTGCAAACCCGGCAGCGCAGCAGCTAGCGGCGAAGCTTGCAAACCCGGCAATGCCGTAGTCACCTAAACGTATAGAACTAACGATGTCGGCCCGCGTCGTGCGCGCGGGCC
>JAQXQN010000030.1 GCA_029101185.1 Eggerthellales bacterium
TCCTCGGTGGCGCAGCCATGGGCCCACGCGGTGAAGTCGTCCAGTTTGCCCCCCACTCGCCTGGCCACCCGCGCCCCCTCGCGGGTACAGGCCAAGGGCGTGGTCCGGCCGTCCGATCCGCATCCGGCAACCTCGGCCAGCCCCTTGTCAACCAGGCTTTTCTTGCACAGGGACACGGCGCTCAACGGTTGAAGCATAGCCGTAGCCAGCTGGGTTGGGGTTTGGGCACCCCGCTCCTCAAGGGACAGCAGAACGCAGAGCTCGTTGAGCGAGAGGCCGCAGCCCTCATGGACCATGTCTGTCCATGCGTCGGTCATGGCGCGCCAGAAGATCGGGTGGTCCACCGCCATGGGCGCCAGGGTGGTCTTGGGCTCGGTGCCGAAGGGCGCAACCTCGCACCCCCTGATCCGGTTGACGCACACGCGCATGCTCGGCCTGAGGGTCTGCTCGAGGTCGCTAGACGGCAGGTATCGCTGGGTCAGAAGCTCGTGGGCGGCAAACCAGCTCTCCACCGCCTCCCGGGTCAGACACCTCCCGCTGGGGGTGAGCCGACACAGCGCGGTCCGCCTGTCCCGTTCGTCGCAGGACTTTTCCACCAGGCCCCGGTCCTCCAAGGCAAGCAATGATTTCCTGACGGTGCGGGTCTTGAGCATCAGGAACCGGGCCAGCGCCTCGATGGGAATCGGGTCCTCCACCTCGTACAGGGCGTAGAGCATGGTGAACTCGCTTGCGGGGAGGCCGAAGCCGTCGCGGACGTGATGCCCCAGAAACCTGCTCTGCTGCTGGAAGAACGCGCAAAGCTTCACGCTGAACCCCACGGGGCCCCGGCTATCCATACCCTCCCCCTTACGCGCCGCCGAACCTGGCTTCGCGGATAGATTACCGTATGCATTGTAAGGCAGCCATCGGCACATTGCTGACGAAACGCGCAAACCGGGACGGCCCACAGAGAGGTCATCCCGGTCAAATAACAGCTTCCTTTGTAGCGGCGCTGAGCGAGGAGGGGTTCGCCCAGCCGACCCGCTAGCCCGCGATGTACTTCGCGGCGTTGATCGCGGCCTTACGGCCGGTATTGACGTTGTTACCCATGTTGGAGCCCGGCATGTTCTGGGTGTACACGTTACGGTGCAGCATCGCACCCTCCAGGCCCACCGCGTACAGACCCGGGATGGCATCCAGGTTGTCGTTGAGGACCTCGGTGCGGATGTTGGTGTACACGCCGCCGATGATCACCACGAACAGCGGCACCAGCTTGGCCATGTAGAAGGGAGGCGTGGCCAGGGGAACCATGAACTGGGGGGCCTTGCCGAAATCCAGGTCGGCGCCGCCGGCGCAGTACCCGTTGTAACGCTCAACCTCGGCGCGGACCACTTCTGCGTCCAGGCCGAAGTTGGCCGCGAGCTCGGCGATGTCATCGCCGCATACGATGGAGTCAGCGTTGGCGTTGCCATCGACGGCGGCGTTGAGGATCTCCAGGTCGGCAGGGTCGATGATCAGCGCGTCCACCGTGGACTGATCGAAGATAGCGTAGGCCGCCTTGTTGTTACGGCAGCAGGCAGCCTCGGGGGCCGCCATGTTCACGTGACTGATGGCCTCGTTATTGAACCTGAGGCCGTCCTGGTTGAGCCACAGGGACGTGCCCGCTCCGGCGATGCCGTTGCCGCCGTTGAGCATGCTGGAATACGGAGGCGTGGAGTCGGTGCCGACGGCCTTGATTCCGATGAAGGCCTGGTCGCAGGACAGGGGCAGGTAGTCCTTGGCCCCCGCGTTGATGGCCATCTTGTAGCCGTCGCCTTCCACTGAGGGGCTGCACATCACGATCTTGTCGTCGATGTTGTGCTGCTGCCAGCCCTGCTTCGCCAGCAGCTCGGGGTTTGCGCCGATGCCGCCGGATGCGAGCACCACCGCCTTGGCGTTGATTTGAATGAACCCGCCGTTCTCCAGGTCCTCGGCGTACAGGCCCGCAATAGAGCCGTCCTCGCCCTGAATCAACATGTATGCCTTGGCGTTGTAGCGGATAACGGCGCCATTGTCCTGGGCCTTCTGAGCCATGGGGACAACGTACGAGCCGTGGCCCATGGTCCCGTCCACCTCCTCGAACCAGTGCATGGTCTCGAACAGGCCGGTGTGATAGTTGTCCACCAGGCCGGAGAAGCGCACGCCGTTGCCGATGAGCCAGTCGATGTTCTCGGCGGAGCTGTTGCACATGTCGAGCCACATGGCGCCGTCGCCGCGCCACTGGGATTCCTCCAGCTCGGCGGAGATGATGTCGGCGGGAGCGATGTCGATGCCCTGCTCGATCTGGAGATTGGAGCCGATGGCGAACACGCCTTCAGTGCCGGATCCGTTGCCGCCGGGGCCAGCGGCCTTCTCCAGGCACAGAACGTTCAGGCCCAGCTCAGACGCCTGGACCGTGGCTGCTAGGCCGGAGATCCCGGCGCCGACCACCACGACTTCCACGTCGATGGTCTCCGCAACCTCGGCAGGAGCCTGCAGGTCGTAAGGGAGCGAGGACGCTGCCCCTCCCTGCCCGGCCTCGGCGGCCGCCCCCGCGTCCGACCCGCTACCCGAGCCAGAGGGTGAGCCGCAGCCCACCAGTCCCGCAGCCGCCGCAAGGCCGGCAACAGCGCCCGCTCCCTTTAGGAAGCCGCGGCGCGAGAATTCCTTGTTTGCACTCATGATGCCTCTCCATTTCCTCAGGTTATCCCTCGTATCTGGCTTCGCCGGACCTGCCGCCGAAGCATCGGAGGTCCCTTCGACCCCCGTTCTGCGGACATTCTAGGGGCCACCCCGAGGTTTGTTCAATTGCCGCTTGAGAGACGTTCGTGAGAGATAATGCCTGGTCAAAAGCGCATCGAGATTCGTGAAACCGTGATTTTATTAAGATGATGGTCGTATTTCCCAGCTGGCGAGATGGGAGATGTCCTGGTTCTAGGCAAGCCCTACGCAAGACAAGGCGCAACGGTGTAGCAGCCATGGCCATCGTTATCTACTTAGACTACCTGCTTGAGGAGTGCGACAGCGACAGCTATCCAGCGACCTCGGAAACTATCCCCGCTTACCAGGCTTGACCATACTCTCTAGGGGCTGGTCGGACAGGCGGTCGGCGAACCCCTCGGAATACGCGCTGGGAATCACCACGGTGCCGCCGGAGCTCTTCACGCTCTCGTAGAGCAGGTGCATGGTGCGCAGGCGCATGGCGTTCTCGCTGCGGTCGTAGGCGTCCGCCGCCTCCTCCAGCATCTCGGAGATGTCCTTCTCCGCCTCGGCCAGCACCATGCGGGCGTTGCGCTCCCGCTCCGCCTGGGCCTCCGTGGACATCACGTCCTGCAGCGCCTGGGGGATTACGATGTCGCGGATCTCCACGGACAGGATGGTGATGCCCCAAGGGTTGGTCTTGCCCTCAATGACCTCCTGCAGCTCCTCGTCAAGCTGGTTGCGCCGCCGAGCCACCTCCGCCACCGATGCCCGGCCGATGGCGTCCCGCAGCGCCGTCTGAGCCACCAGGCTCACGGCGTTGTAGTAGTCCTCCACCTCCATGCAAGCCTTGCTGGCGTCCCACACCATCCAGTAGAGCACCGCGTCCACGTTGATGGGCACCAAATCCGAGGTGAGGGTCTGCTCCGCCCCGAATCCGGTGAGCATCATGCGGGTGTCGGCCTTCAGCGCCGTGTGCTCGATGAAGGGGATGGTCAGGTACAGCCCCGGCCCCTTGGTACGGCTGTAGTGCCCGAACCTGAGCACCACCACCCGCTCCCACTGGGCCGCGATGTGGATGGACAGCATGGCCAGGCACCCCACCGCAAAGCCGGCCATCACCACGGCCACGTTCACTTCGCCAAGAAGAAAATACCCCGCCACGCCCGCCGCCAGCAGCCCGCAGCAGAACACGAAAGCGGAGAACACCGGATCCGCATTGGTGCTGGGACGACGGTCCGACCTGGTGGAGTACCGCTCTATGGGATACACGTTGCCTGTCGAAGCGTCCTGGCCCGCCAACTGCGGCGCATTGGAGCGGGAACGTCTCACGGCTGCCTCCTGTCGTCGAATTGGATTTTCATGATCGCGTCCATCATGGCAAGCTTGACCTCGTCAAGGGACATGCCCAGCAGCATACAGCGCTTGATGCAGTCGTGAATCTCGGTCTCGGCCACCTCCCGAACATTGCGGCCGTCCTCCTTGGCGGGCACCCGCTCGGTGACGAAGACCCCCTTGCCTCGGACGCTCTTCACGTAGCCGGCGGTCTCCAGGTCCTGGTAGACCTTGCTCACGGTGTTGTAGTTGATCGATGCGCTCACCGCCAGGGACCGCACGCTGGGCAGCTGGTCCCCGGGCTTGTAGTCCCCCCGCTTGATCAGGAACACCAGCCTGTTGCGAAGCTGGATCCAAATGGGGAGTCTGGACCCTTCGTCAACCTGGAATATGGGGGTCTGTTCTGTCATCATCTGCCCTTGCGCGCGGATTGCGCATCGTGGATTGCCCTGCCGTGTTGTCCGGCTGCATTTCTTGGAACGCCATTGTACCCGAGGTCAGTGCACCCCAGCGGCCACGAGGCAGTACCTTAGGAGAAAACACCCAAGCAGGCAGGCCAGATCCGCAGGGGGAATATGATGCTGCCCGCCCCGACAAATGCAGGCCACCTCGGCGACAAGCGGCACCAGCAGACCCAGGCACAGCACCCCGAGCGCCAGCCACCCCACCAGAGGCTCCGAGGTCAGCAGCGCCACCGACCTAGCGGCGGCCGCCTCCGGGCGGGTCAAAGTCCGCAAGGCGAAGGCGCCCAGACCCGCCACCTCCAGCAGGATCACCGCCACGTGGAGCCGGCGGGGGGATGCTATCGCGGCCGCCCCTCGCGCAGACATCCTCCCCGCCGCGGACACTTTCTCCGCCGCCGCAGACAGCCGTATCCCGCTGTTGGACAGGGCCTGGACCAGGGAGGAAAGAGCGCAGCCGGCGGAGATGGCGGACAGCACGAAGAGCACCACCGTCCAGGGGGTGTTCCACAGGGGCACGGAGTCCACCAGGGCAAGGAAAAGCCCCGTGTAGCCCATGAGGGCAACGGCCACCGGCACCGCCAACAGCTCCGCGATGCGCCTCACCCATCGGGGTCGCAGGGAGGAGGGCCCTCGGGAGCTCAGGATAAAGTGGGAGGCGCTCAGGACGCACAACAGCAGCAGGGCTGCCGTTAGCACGTAGGCGCCCACGGTGATGGCGGTGAAGGCGGGATGGGTGAACAGCAGGAAGGCCTTATAGGGGCTGCCCAGGTCAAAGACCAGGCAGGAACAGGAGGCCAGGCACAGCACCAGGGCCAGCACGTAGCAGCGTCCCGAGTAGTGCTCGAAGTCCGCCGCCCAGGTCAGCCCGTCTAAATCCCCATTCCAGATGCCGCTGCGAGCGCCATTCAAGACGCTCCCATGATGGAGTCTCAGGCCGCGCCTGAAAAGAATACCCCGCAGGGCGGTCACGAGCATCAGGCCCGCCACGCACCCCCCAAGGAACAGGTACAGCACTATGAATGTGCTAAACAGCACGGCCCCTCCGCAACTTCCCGGGCCGCTTTGGCAAGCAGCCGTTCTCCTACTTCACGAACCCCTGGTCCCTGACGCTCTCCACAAGGTCCACCTTGTCGCGCCGGTCGACCATGGCGCGCCACATCCGTGCGATTATATACCCGCCAAAGACCACGCCATAGACCGCCAGGGTCACCCGGGCGGCGGCGCCTCCCCCCACGGCCGAGGCACCCAGGGCCAGGCTCATGTGCACCAGCACCAGCCCGTAGAACAGGTACGCCCAGGCCTGGATCTTCTTCCAGGTCCGCGCGCCCATGCGCTTCTTAACGAAACGTGCAGAAGTCACGCCCAGCACCAAGATGAGCACCAGCAGGATCTGGGAGACGCACAGGGCGCCAATCATCTGGGCCTTCAGGACAGTGCCCGCCGAGATCATGCCCAGGTACGCCC
>JAQXQN010000031.1 GCA_029101185.1 Eggerthellales bacterium
GTCAAAGAGGGTGAACAGCTCATAGGGGACGTTCAGGTATCCTGTTGGTGGATGGATGTAGCTCAGCTCCGTCCAGGTGGAGACCAGTCCCACCCCCAGACAGCACAGGGGAAGGGAGAATCGCTGCTTGAACAGCGCCCAGATCTGAGCGATTCCCATGTGCCCTCCCGTTCTCATGGTTTTGGTGGCGTGGCGCCGGCCCGTTGCCGGCCCGTTGCCGTTGCCGGCCCGTTGTCGGCGACGGCCCGCCGCGGTTTCGGTGCATGATACCGCGAAAACCGAGAATGGCGAAGCATCCGAATCAGGACGCTTCGCCAAGTGAAAAAGCATATGTGCGGGACGTTTAACCAGGTAATGCGAATTGGAGAATGTTAGAAGTCCTGCTCAACGGTGCCCATGATGGATTGGACCGCCACCATGCCGCCGGTGAGGGCGCGGCCCACGGAGAAGCCGCCGAAACGCGCGGGGTAGTCGGGACCGAACAGGCTGCCGGAGGCGTTGCCCGCAGCGTAAAGACCGGGGATGACCTGGCCCTCAGGGGTGAGGACTCGCATCTGGTCGTCCACCACCAGGCCTGCGTCGGTGCAGTTGATGCCGTTGACGTAGTGGAAGGCGTAGAAGGGGGCGTCCTTGATGCCGGCGTACTGGAGGAACTTGGGATCCATGTAGAAGTCCTCGTCAAGGCCGGCGTCCACCCAGCCGTTGAAGCGGTCAACCTGGGCCTTGAGGGCATCGGCGTCAAGGCCGATGAGCCCGGCAAGTTCCTCGATGGTGTCGGCCTTAAATCCGGTGCCGGAGTCCAGGCTTGCCTGAAGGTCTGCCTCGGAGGGCGGGAAGGCGGGATAGAAGGCGCGGTTGTACTCGGCGCCGTGCTCAAGCAGGTGGGAGTCGATGATCTGCCAGCACTCGTGGCCAGGCTGCTCAAGAATTGCGTTGGTGACGAACTCGAACCACTGGTTCTCGTTCATGAAGCGCTCTCCGTTGGTGTTGAGCGTCAGCCACGGGGCGCCCTTGAAGCAGGAATTGCCGGCAACGTCCAGGTGTAGCTGGGTGTTTGCGGGGGTCTTCTCAATGGCGGCGCCTACCCACAGGCCCATCTTGGTGGCGTCGCCATCAAGGCCGTTGCGGGCGTTGAAGTGCGCCAAGCCAATACCCTGGGGGTTGAAGCACTGGAGCATCTCCTCGTTGTCGCAGATGTCGCCGGAGCAGAGGATAACGCCTTCAGCGGTGTTGACCTTCACGTACTCGCCGGAGGCCTTCTGGGCGATAACGCCGGTAATGCGGCCAGAGTCGTCCTGGATCAGCTGGGTGGCAGGGGTTTCATAGAGGATGGTGCCGCCGTTTTCCACGGCCCAGTTGCACATCCAGTCGCCCACCACGCCTACGCCGGTCTTGGTGCTCTCCCAGCCTTCGATCTCCCAGATGGTGCCCAGGTGGTTTCCGTCAAGAGGCAGGTAGGCGAGGCTTGCACCAGGGACGTTTTCGGCGATCCACTCAACCGCAGGACCGGACTTCATGATCATGCGACGGATGAGCTTGTGGTTTGCCTTGCCGCAGGTGGCGTCAACGAACTCCTGGAAAACGGTTTGGAAATCGTAGCCGCCCTCAAGGCCCCAGGCTTCAGGATCCTTGGTGTTGAAGACGCCGCACCCGCCGCCGCCGTTGTGCATGCACTCCAGCTTCTGAAGGGCAACCACGTTGTAGCCCTTCTGCATGGCGTAGTACAAGGCGGCGGGACCTGCAACGCCCAGGCCCACGACGCAGATGTCGCAGTCGTAGGTTTCTGCAATCTGGTCGTCGGCGGGAAGCTCAGGCTTGATTTCCCAGCTCCAGTGTACGCCCTCAGGCAGGCTGCTTGCGGCATCCGCGCCAGTGGTGGCGCTGGTGTCCGTCTGGGCTTCGTTGCTTGAGCAACCGGCCAGGCCGGCCACAGCGGCAGCGCCGGCCGCCACGCCCGCGCCCATAAGGAAGTTGCGTCGAGTAAGTTCCATGAAGTTCTCCTTTCCTTCTTGTGCGCCTTGTACGCACACGCGTGTCTTGTACGCACACGTGCGTTGTCTGCATGCTCTGAGCCTGCGGGCCTTTGCCGAGCCTGCGGGCCTTGGCCAAGCCTGCGGGTGCTCGGTGCCTGTTGGGCAAATCGAGCTATCCAGAAACACTGTGTGAACAGGCACGCTGTGCGGACAGGAACACTTCGATCGAAGCGATGAATGGCATTGACTCGCTAGAGCAAGACCATCGCTCGGTCAACAATACGGCGAGAATCATAGGAAATAACGCGGCCAG
>JAQXQN010000032.1 GCA_029101185.1 Eggerthellales bacterium
ACGCTTCGACAGGAGCCTCACCAGGCCGTCCACCTGAGGCCGATAGAACAGGTTATCCGCGAAGAACTCCCTGACAGGCTGGGTGCAGGTGATGCCGCCATCGAAAAGCAGGGAGACCTGGTCCGCCACCAGTGCGGCGAAGGTAAGGTCGTGGGTCACCAGCACCACGGTGAGGCCGCAGCTGGTCAGTTGACGAAGCGTGCGGGCCACCTTAAGGCGACTCGGGGCGTCAAGGCCTTTGGTGGGTTCATCGGCGAGGAGCAGCGACGGGGCTGTGAGCAGGACTTTTGCCAATGCCAGCTGCTGTTGTTGCCCGCCAGAAAGATCGTAGGGGTGCCGGTTGAGAAGGGCTTCCAGCTGGTGGCTTCGAGCGGCGCGCAGGGCCTGGTCCTTGGTGTATCCGCAAGTGGAGGCCCACTCCATCAGCTCTTCACTCACGGTGTCGCATACGAAGAGGGTGCGGGGGTCTTGGGGCAAGAAGGCCTGGCGGCCCGGGCAAGCGTTGCGTACTCGGCCGGGGTGAGGCTTGAGGATGCCCGCCGCCACGCGCAGCAGGGTGGACTTGCCGGATCCGTTTCCGCCCACGATGGCGTGAACGGTGCCGGGGGTCACCGACAGGGTGCAGTTTCGCAGCACGGGCTTTTGGTCGCGCTGATAACGAAAGCACACGTCAGAAAGCTGAATTACAGGGACTTCGGGGGCAGAAGCGCCGGCCTCGGGGGCGTGGGCGGGCGGGCAAGCAGTGGCTGGCGCCGGGGCCGCGGCCATGTCTGTCGCGACCTCCGATGACGCATCATTCACCAAGGTCAGCAACGTGTCTCGGGCGGAAAACACCGCATCCGCTGCGCCGGATGACCGATACGCCTCAAGGTCTGCCACCCGCACCGCGCCCTGGTTCAGTTCAACGCAGTAGGTGGCATATTCAGCCATGGACTCCGGCTCGTGAGTGGACACCACCACGGTGATCCCCAACTCCCGATTGATACGAAACAGCGCGTGGAGAAAATTCTTAGACGCCACCGTATCCAGCTGAGCCGTGGGCTCGTCAAGTAGCAAAACGCCAGGCCGCATCGCGAGAATTGCCGCCAAATTCACCAGCTGCTGCTGCCCGCCGGAAAGCTGGCTGGTCTGCATGTCCATCAGCGGCTCGATCCCGAAGAAATGGGCCACTTCCGCCACCCGCCGACGCATCTCCGGCTGCGAGACACCCAGGTTCTCCAGGCCGAAAGCCAACTCATGCCACACCTGATCACACACAATCTGGTTGCCGGGATCCTGAAAGACAAAGCCCACAAACCCGGGGGCCTGCGCTGGGCCGTTGGACTGGAGCCGAGGGTGGGGCTGGAGCTGAGGGTGGGGCTGGAGCTGAGGGTGGGACTGGGAATCGCAGCCATCTTGGGCGATACATCCATCAGAACACTGGTTGGATGGACGTTTTTGACGATTGGGAGACAAAACCGACCCCTCATGGACGTTTTTGACGATTGGGAGGTCACTTTCCGTCTCCCAATCGTTCATTTCGTCCATTTTGTCTCCCAAACGTTCGAAACGTCCACAAATCGGGCCTTTTGAACCCGATTTTTGTCCCCCAATCGTCGATTTTGTCCATGGGGACCCCCCTTTGTCTCCCAATCGTCGATTTTGTCCATGTCCAAGTTCGCCTTGGTCCACAAGCTCCAACCCGAACACCCGAAGCGAGCCGCACGCTTCGCCAACTGGAGCAATCTCTGGCTTCATCAGACGAAGAAGCGTGGTCTTTCCGCTGCCGGTCCCGCCCACCATCAGGCAAAACGCACCCTTCGGCACGGAGAATTCCACGTCCTGGAACACGGGAGCATCGCATCCCGCATACGTAAAGGATAGTCCGGTGGCTTGAATGGCTGGCGAAGCGTGCTGCCCGCGCGGGTTGGCGATAGCGTGCTGCCCATTCTCGGCGGCGAAAGTTGTACGTGAGGGGCGCAGGATCATGGTCAGGGCCTCCAGAGGATATCGTCCACCAGCAGAACCGCCAGCGGGAGCAGGAAAAACAGACCGATGGGCACATATCCCCACCAGGGGATCAGGGAGCTCATGGTGGGATAGAAACTGAATTGAGTGCAGGCGACGGCGGTAAGCGCGCCTGCCACCAGCGCCCATGCAAGCAGGACGGCAAGGGCAATGCCATCGCGAGTGGTAAATGTGCGGCGCTGGTACGTGGTGCGGCGGGGGGCGTGTCCCCACCCGCGGGCGCGCATGGCGTCGGCGGTGTCAAGAGAATCCTCCATGCACCAGCCCATGAGCACCGATGTGAGCCGACTATACCGCCTGATCTTGGAGGTAGCGGCGAAGCGTCCCGAGCCCAAGGAAACCGATGCCGTCGCAGGCGGGGCCGCAGTTGGAACGACGGGGCCGGAAGCGGGCGGGGCCGCGGCCAAGGCGGCGGGTGGCTTCGCAGGTGCCGCCACAGGCGGGACCGTTGGTCGGACCACATCCGATGGCCCCTGACCAGCCCCGACGCAGACATCGGTGACGGCCAGGACGTTTCGACCCCTATCTACGAACCTGGGCACCAATCTGGTTGCCAGCGACACCATCACCGCCAGCACCGGGGCCAGATTCCCCAGCAGCAACATAGTCTTGTCGGTGGTGACCACGTGGGCGGCGTTGGAAAACCACACCATCATCGACGCCAGCAATCCGCCCATGACCAGGCCATACGCCAAGCTTTCGAGATAGATTGCCCGCGTGCCCAGACAGAAGAGCTCCGTGCTGCCCGACGCCGACACCAACGGGTTGAACACCGCCACCAGTCCAATCAGGGGCAGCTGCCACAGCAGGCTTTTTGCCACGGAGCCGGGGCCTCGCAGGCAGCAGCCGCAGGCCAGCCCCGACAGCAGCGCCATGCCGGTGATCACGGGATGAAACCCCGCCATGACCAGCACCAACACCGCCGCGAAGTACACGGCCTGCACCACCGGATGAAAGGTGTCCACAG
>JAQXQN010000033.1 GCA_029101185.1 Eggerthellales bacterium
CAACAGAATCTTCTGCGTGAGCTTCATCGGGCCATCACGCAGAATTCGACGTGAGCGATGTCTCGTATTCCAACCAGACCCGCGGTGGGAAGGCTGACCCCTTGGCCAGCAGCAAGCAGACGGTGGGCGAAGACGGGGCTATCCATGGCGTGACTCCCGAGGGCGTTGCGTGGACCCTGCGTGACGAGGGTGTTACCAGCGGCGATGGTTCTAAGGTGACATTGGGCGCCGTGGGCGACCAGATTGGCACCGACAACTCCAACCCCATTGCCCGCTGCTATGGTCAGGCCAGCGGAAAAGACTACGACTTTACCCCCGTTCTATCAGGAGGTTGCGCTGGTCATTTAAGGCTTTGACCTGCGGTTTGGGAATCAGGAGACACCCTGTGGCGGTGGATTTATTACGGGATACCCTGTGTTCAATGCTCCCGATGAGACTATTGATGCCCTGCATGAGGTGGGCTTCAATCTGGTGAATTTCTGCTCTAACCACGTGTATGACCAAGGGGAAGCGGGCGTGCTGCGAACCCACGAGCTTTTTGAGCAATACCGTGACCAGATGATGGTTCTGGGCAGCTTCACTAGCCAGGAAGAGCGCGACGCCACCCACATGACTGAGTGCAACGGAATGCGTTTTGCGTTTTTGTCGTATACCTACGGCTGCAATTTCAACGGATCCGACCCGGCCAATTTCCCCAACGATTACATGCTGTGCGGCTTTGATACCGAGGTGATGGAGCGGGAGATTCGCCAGGCCCAGGGGCTTGCCGATGCGGTGATTGTGGTTATGCATTGGGGAAGCGAATACGTATACGAGCCCAACGACCAGCAGTGGGATTACGCGCAGTTTTTGGCCGACCTTGACGTTGACCTGGTGCTGGGCACCCACGCTCACGTCATGCAGCCCGCCAAGATTGTGACGGGCGCCAACGGCAAGAAGGTGCCGGTGGTGTTTGGGCTTTCGGACTTCGTCAGCGGATGGACCTTGGCCGACACGCACCTGAGCGGGCTGTTTTCCTGCGATTTCTCGTGGGGCCCCAACGGAAACGTGGAGGTTTCCAACCTGTTGTGGACGCCTACGGTGGAGTGGAGCGACGGCGGCGATGTGTACGTGCGTTTCTTGAAGGACATGAGCCTCGCTGAGGTGAACTCCTCCACCTGTGTTGACGACGTGCCTGGCGGCGATTACTACCAGCATTACGTGGACCTCATTGAGGCATGCAACATGGATATCTCGGTGGCGCTTTAGGGGTGGGACCGGCCGGCTGTTGGGGGCGCTGTCGGCCTTGCTACCTCACCGCAATGATGGAATCACTGGGGTTGTTGGCAATGCATTCTCGCAGCAGCTCAATGTAGCGTTTTGCCAGGTCAGAAAGAACTTTTTCGTCGTGGGTAATGTAACCTACGCGCATGATTGACTTTTCCTCCAAAGGCAGCGCCACAATATTGGAGGACATCTCGTTTGACATAACGCCCGTGGAAAGGGTGTATCCGTTGCCCATGGTAAGCAGGGTGGTCAGCGTGCCGCGGTCGGAATAGGTGATGTTGCGGCTGTGGGGCATGAAGCCAAAGGGCTCCTCGGAGTAGTGGAAAGAGTTGGTCAGGCCCTGCTCAAAGGAGTAGCGGGGGTATTCCTCCAAATCGGCCAGGCACACGCTGGCGCGGCTGGCCAAGGGGTGATGGTTGCCTACGAACACGTGGGTGCGGGCTTCAAAGAGGGGCGTGAAGCTCAGGTGAGCTTCTTCAAAGGTGCTGGTGAGCACCTTTTCATTGGACTCCGAAAGATACAGAATGCCAATATCGGCCTTGAAGTTGCGCACGTCATCGATAATCTCGCCGGTACGGGTCTCGCGCAGGGTGAAGTCATAAGCATTGACGCCCACCTCGTTGGTCAGGCTGACGAAGGCCTGCACGCAAAAGGCGTAGTGCTGGGTGCTGATGGCCAGGCGGGCGCGGTTTTCCGTGCGCGTGGCGTAGCGGTTCTCCAGCAGCTCGGCTTGTTCCAGTACCTGACGGGCGTACCCTAACAGCTCGGTGCCTTCGTTGGTCAGTTTCAGGCCGCGATTGGAACGCAGGAAAATTTGAATGCCCAGTTCTTCTTCCAGTTCTTTCACGGAAATGGACAAGGTGCTTTGAGAAACGAAAAGATGCGCGGCGGCGGCGTTGAAGGAGCCCTGCTGGGCCACGGCCATAAGGTAGCGAAGCTGCTGAAGAGTCATGGGAAGCCTTTCGATGGTGTTGCTATTGACAGAACATTATACCTGGTAATCGATTGTTATGATGGTGTGGTATTGCAGTCACCGAGAGCGCCGTGGGTTTAGGCCTGTATGGGAGGTTCCGAGCCCGGTCCGGACCGCCGGGGGTGGCTCCCCTTTACCCTGATGGACAATCCGTCACGGAACAGGCCCAGTCCCTTGCGCGGAACAGTCGGGGGGTAAGCTTCTGGCCAAGTGAATAGATAAGTTGCGCTGCCACGTCCCAAAGGGGGCCGGATGAACGGGGTGATATTCCCCGGCGAGTGGGTCGCTGTGAAGCCTCCCTCCCAGGCACGGAAGGGGAGAGGG
>JAQXQN010000034.1 GCA_029101185.1 Eggerthellales bacterium
AGTCTGCCCCATCTCCCCTGTCATAAACACAGGCTACATATTGAGGCCAACTGCGCGCTCAGTATTGAGGTTAGCCCCGCGCTCGGTACCCTTCGACAAAAAAGAGCGCCTCAATGACGAGGCGCTCTGAGTAATGACGAAAGGTGCAATCCCGTGATTCGTCAGGTTGAAAGCCGAACCCTTACTTCAAGAAGTTCAGGCTGCGGATGATTGCAGCGTCCTTTGCCTGGCCCTTGCAAATCTGGAAGAAGCAGATGATCTGCAGCACCAGCAGAACGGCAAGGAAGATAAAGCCGGCAATGGGGACGATAACGGTCCAGCACAACACAGCGGTAACGATGCCAGTCAAGATGGTGACAACCTGGAACTTAACAGCCTGACGGATGTGGAACTGGGCAAAGGGGGAATCCTTAGAAGCCAGCAGGGCGACGATGATACCGACAACGCCCATCAGGTAGCACAGCATGCAGTAGACCTTATTCTCGGAGATGTCCTTGGGGTCGTACTCGGCGGTGTGGTCGTTCATGTCAGGAACGGGAGCATAGGCGGGAGCCGCGTATGGGTTGCCCTGGGGAGCACCGTAGGGAGCAGGCGCAGGCATGGGAGCGGCGGCAGGGGCCGCAGCGGGAGCCACCGGTGCAGCAGGTTGTTGCTCAACGGGCGCAACTGCAACGGGGGTTCCACATGAGGTGCAGAATGCAGCATCGTCGGCTAGGGCGGCATGACAATTGGGACAGGCCTTCATGACAATTCCTTTCTTCGTAAAACGGATGATTAGAATTGTAGCCCCTTACGCGATGGCGAAAATCCCAAAGTCGTGTATTTGTCTATTTGTTTTTCACTCTGTCATGTTTTGGACAACTGGTACGGTTTGGATTACTGGTTCGTTTTGAACAGCTAGTCAGCGCAACAGGAAAGGCGGCCCGAAGACCGCCTTTCCCTGATTTGTATCGTTCACGCTCAGCGCGCGAAGTTGCGCTCCTTACAGAGCCTGGGCCTTGTCGGCAAGGATGATGACCTTCTGGCCATCAACCTGAACAAAGCCGCCTTCGACGGCGAATTCCTTTGCAGGAGCGCCGTCTTCCTCCTGGACGCGGACGTTTCCGTCCCGGAGGGCAGAGACCAGGGGCACGTGTCCTACCAGGAAGCCCATGTCGCCCTCGGTGCCAGGCACGACGACCATGGCCGCTTCGCCCGAGTAAAACTTCGCTTGAGGCGTCACGATGTCGCACGCGAGCTTTGCCATGTTACTCCTCGACCTTCATGGCCTCATAGGCGGCGAGAACGTCGTCGATGGAGCCCTTCATACGGAAGCACTGCTCGGGGATCTCGTCGCACTCACCATCAAGAATCATGGCGAAGGAGCGGATGGTGTCCTCAAGCTTGACGTACTTGCCAGGCAGGCCGGTGAACTGCTCGGCAACGTGGAAGCACTGGCCGAAGAACTGCTGGGCCTTACGGGCACGAGCAACGGTCAGCTTCTGGTCGTCGGAGAGTTCGTCCATACCCAGAATGGCGATGATGTCCTGCAGGTCCTTGTAGTTCTGCAGCAGCTCCTGGATGCCAACGGCCACGCGATAGTGCTCCTCGCCGACGATGGCGGGATCAAGAGCGCGAGAAGTGGACTCCAGGGGGTCAACCGCAGGGTAGATGCCCAGCTCGGCGATGGAACGGGAAAGAACCGTCTTAGCGTCGAGGTGGGTGAAGGTGGTTGCAGGAGCGGGGTCGGTAAGGTCGTCGGCGGGAACGTACACGGCCTGCACAGAGGTAATAGCACCGGTGGCAGTAGAGGTAATACGCTCCTGCATGTCGCCCATCTCGGTTGCCAGAGTGGGCTGGTAGCCAACTGCGGAAGGCATACGACCAAGAAGTGCGGACACCTCAGAACCGGCCTGGGTGAAGCGGAACACGTTGTCCACGAAGAGCAGAACGTCCTGGCCCTGATCGCGGAAGTACTCAGCCTCGGTCAGACCAGCCAGACCGACGCGCAGACGGGCTCCGGGAGGCTCGTTCATCTGGCCGTAGACCAAGCAGGTCTTAGCGATAACACCAGATTCGCTCATCTCCAGGTAGAGGTCCGTACCCTCACGGGTACGCTCGCCAACGCCGGTGAACACGGAGGTGCCACCATGCTCCTGAGCAAGGTTGTTGATGAGCTCCTGGATGATAACGGTCTTGCCCACGCCGGCGCCGCCGAACAGACCGGTCTTGCCGCCCTTGATGAAGGGCTCGACCAGGTCGATAGCCTTAATACCGGTCTCGAAGATCTCGGTCTTGGTGGACAGGGTGTCATATGCAGGAGCGGGACGATGGATGGGCATATAGCCTGCCACCTCGGGCATGGGCTTCTCATCCACGGGCTCGCCCATAACGTTCCAGATGCGACCCAGAGTCTGAGGGCCAACGGGCATCACAATGGGATGACCGGTGTCCTGAGCCTCAAGGCCACGAACCAGACCGTCGGTAGAGCTCATTGCGACGGTGCGCACGAGGTTGCCGGGAAGCATGGTCTCGACTTCCAGAACCACGTGCACGTCGCCAGCGGGGGTCTTTGCATCAACTACCAGCGCGTTATAAATCGCAGGCAGCTGATCTGCAGGGAACTCGACGTCAACAACAGCGCCGACGATACGCACGATGCGTCCGACAGCACCCTTGCTGGCCTCAAGATCCGCTGCAGAGTAAAGAATCTCGTCAGCCATTTAATCCTCCAAAGCTGCGGCGCCACCAACGATCTCGTTGATCTCGGTGGTGATAGCGCCCTGACGTACACGGTTATACAACCTAGAAAGCGTCTCCACCATCTCAGTTGCGTTCTCGGTTGCCGAGTGCATAGCGGTACGGCGTGCTGCCTGCTCGCCAGCGGCAGAATCGATCAGCGCATGATAGATAGAGGTGCGCAGGTAAGCGGGAAGGAGGCTGGCCAGAACCTCAGAAGGCTCGGGCTCGAACTCCAAAGAGCTCACCTTTTGCTCGCTCTCTGCCTCTGCGGAAGCAGAGGCGGTGACGGAGTCGGTATCGACGGGCAGAATCATCTCCTCGGTGAGGGTCTGCTCTGCGGCGTTCTTGCAGTGGTTGTACATCAAGACCACCTTGTCGACACGACCGTCAAGATATGCCTCAACGGCATAGTCGGCGATTTGCTTCGCCTCATCAAACGTAGGGTCGGCAGAAAGATCGGCGAACTCAAGCACCGGAGTGATCTTGCGATACTTGAAGAAGCCGCCAGCCTTCTTGCCACAGGCGATGACCTCGGTCCCGATACCCTGCGCTTTGTTGGCGCGAATCATCTTCTCGACGGTACGCAGAACGTTGGAGTTAAAGCCGCCGGCGAGGCCGCGATCGGAAACCACGGCCACCACCAGAACGTTCTTAACTGCCTCACGCTTCTCCAGCAAGGGATTCTCGCTGGCCTGCACACGCGCAGCCACGCCCTGAAGCGCTTCGGTCATGGAGCTGGAATAGGGAGAAGCAGCTTCCACACGCTCGGTGGCCTGCTTAACCTTTGCGCCAGCAACCATTTCCATGGTGCGCGTAATCTGCTTGGTCGAGCTCACAGATTTGATGCGCTTTTCAATATCGTGCAGGTTAGGCATATTCGGGCCTTCCTACTACGCTACGAAGGTCTCGGCGAAAGCGTCCAGAGCCGCATTCAGGGCAGCGGTGCTCTCGTCGGTGAACTTCTGATCCTTGCGAATCGCCTCAAGAACCTCAGGCTTCTGATCGCGCAGGTAGGTGAGCATCTCGGCACGGTACTTCAGCACGGACTCCACAGGTATGGGATCCAGGTAGCCATGGGCACCGGCGTAGATGGCAACGGCCTCCTCCTCGAAGGGCATGGGAGTGTAACGTCCCTGCTTGAGGAGCTCAGTCATGCGAGCACCACGATTCAGCTGATCCTGAGTGGACTTGTCCAGGTCAGAACCGAACTGGGTGAATGCCTGCAGCTCGCGATACGCAGCCAGATCCAGACGAAGGGTACCGGCAACGGACTTGACCGCCTTGGTCTGAGCGGAGCCGCCAACGCGGGACACGGAGATGCCTACGTTGATAGCGGGACGCTGACCCTGGAAGAACAGGTCCGTGGTCAGGAAGATCTGACCGTCGGTAATGGAGATGACATTGGTGGGAATGTACGCAGAAACGTCACCAGCCTGGGTCTCGATGATGGGCAGAGCGGTCATGGAGCCACGACCGTACTCGTCGGACATCTTCACGGCGCGCTCGAGCAGACGAGAGTGCAGATAGAAGATGTCGCCGGGGTAGGCCTCGCGTCCCGGAGGACGACGCAGGGTCAGAGACATCTGACGGTATGCGACAGCCTGCTTGGACAGGTCATCGTAGACGATCAGCACGTGACGGCCGGGGTTCTCAGGGCCTGCGGGCTTGCCGTCCTCGCCGTTGTAGACGAAGTACTCGCCCATTGCGGCGCCAGCCATGGGAGCGATGTACTGCAGAGGAGCGGAATCAGATGCGGTAGCGGCGACGATGATGGTCTTGTCCATGACGCCGTAGCGCTCGAAGGTCTCCATGATGCCGGCAACGGTGGAAGCCTTCTGACCGATTGCCACATAGATGCAGATAACGTCGTTACCCTTCTGATTGATGATGGCGTCCACAGCAACGGCGGTCTTGCCGGTCTGACGGTCGCCAATGATCAGCTCACGCTGGCCACGTCCGATGGGCACCATTGCGTCGATAGCCAGGATGCCGGTCTGCATGGGCTCATGCACAGGCTTACGGCTAATAACGCCAGGGGCCTTGAACTCGACGGGGCGCATGCCCTCGGCAGTAATGGGGCCCTTGCCATCGATAGGCATGCCCAGGGGGTTCACAACGCGTCCGAGCAGACCTCGTCCGGAAGGAACCTCCATAATACGGCCGGTGGTGCGAACCTGATCGTTCTCTTTGATTGCGGTGACATCGCCCAGAAGCACAGCGCCAACTTCGTTCTCTTCCAGGTTCTGAGCCAGGCCGAACACGGTCTTGCCAGCAGAACCCACGAATTCCAGAAGTTCGCCTGCCATGGCGCCCCTCAAACCATCAACGCGGGCAATACCGTCGCCAACCTGGACAACGGTGCCCACCTCACGGGAGTCAACACTGGTGTCCAGCTTGTCAAGCTGTGCACGCAGGGCCTCGTCGATGGACTTAGCGGTGATCTCTGTCACTAGCACTCACCTCCATCGTTGTTTTCCTTAAGCAACGCGCGGGTCCCCTCAAGCTTCGAGGAGATGCTCGCGTCGATGCGCTTTCCATTGGTACTCATGATGATGCCGCCCAGGATGGACTTGTCCACGGTCTCACACAGGACCACCGGCTTGCCCAGATCCTTGGAAAGCTTCTCAGTGATAATGCCGCGAAGCTCGTCATCGAGGGCCACGGCGGTGACCACGTCGACGATGCTCACGTTCAGCTTGTTCTCAGCAGCATTGACGAAGGCGTCAATGACCGCGGAGAGTTCGCCGAGGTTTCCGCGCTCAGCCATAACAGCGAGCACGCTGACGGCCAAGGGATCGCATCCCTCGAACACGCTTGCGGCCAACTCATAACGCTGCTGCGCGGAAAGAGATGAGTTGCTCAGGTTCTCACGGATGCGGCCGTTCTCACGGAACGCAAAGAGCACCTGATTCAGCTGGTCGCGCACTGCGATGACACGCTCCTGGCCGCCTTCAGCGACGGCGGCGTCCAGCAGAGTGGCCGCGTAGGTTGCGATCTCTTCTTTTACGAGCAGACGATTAGTTGGCATTGAAACTACCCGCCTCTTCGACGTAGCGCTTGATCATGGCGCGATGCTCTTCATCGGAAAGGTCGGTGCCGATGAACTTCGCAGCCACGGCCACGGAGAGGTCGGCCACGGAGCCCTGGAGCTCTGCGACGGCGGCCTTCTTCTCGGCCTCGATGGCGTTGTGAGCCTTCTCGATCATTTCAGCAGCTTCCTGCTGCGCCTTTGCCTGGATATCAGCCTTAACGTTTTCGCCGGCCTTCTTAGCCTCAGCGACGATCTTGTTTGCCTCAGCGCGAGCCTCGGCCAGCTGCTTCTTGTACTCTTCGAGAGCCTTCTGGGCCTCGATGCGAGCCTCTTCGGCAGCCTTCAGATCATCGCGGATGGCGGTCTCACGCTTGACGAGGATGCCGTCGAGCAGAGGCCAGCCGAACTTGCCAAGGACAATCAACAGAACGATGAAGGCGACAAGCATGGGGATGGTTTCCGCCGCATTGGGGAGAATTGCTTCCATATTTGCCTCCTGTTCTTTCTTCTAATCCTACGTTGACGTGCTTGGCTGTTAGGCGATGAAGAACAGAACCAGGCCCAGCAGAGCAAGAGCCTCAGACATAGCGGCACCAATGAAGAAGTAGCCCATGAGCTGACCCTTCATCTCGGGCTGGCGAGCAGCGGCGGTGCACAGACCGTGGGTGGCGACACCAATACCGATGCCAGGGCCGATGGCGGCGAGGCCGTAGCCGAGGATAGCGAGACCAGTGATATTCATACTGATTTCCTCCTTTGTCGAGTCCTCATCCTTTTAGAGGACTAATTACCTATATATGCTCAGCCGAAGAATCGGCAAAACATCACGCAGTTGACGCGTGCGCCGCGCCGGGCGGGCCCTTAGGCCGGGAAGCCCCTAGTGGGGATGGACAGCGCCGCCCACGTAGGAAGCGGTCAGGATGGAGAACACGAAGGCCTGAATGAAGGCCACCAGGCACTCAAGGGCGTACATGACGATGAGCAGCAGCAGCCACAGCAGGGAGGTGCCCATAGTCAGCACACCAGAGGCGATGATGCCTGCGGAGACCTGAGCCAGACCCACAGTGACGAAGCTTGTGATGGCCAGAGAGAACACGCCCAGGACCATATGGCCGGCCAGCATGTTACCGTAAAGACGGACGGCCAGCGTCAGCACACGGATGAGGGTGGAGAACAACTCCAGGAACCAGATGACCGGACCCATGGGGCCAGGCACGCCGTGGGGGCACAGGCTCTTGACGTATCCCCACAGCCCGTTGACACGGATGCCGTAGTAAATGAAGTACACGAAAGAGATAATGGACAGAGCCCAGGTGCAGGCCACGCAGCCGGTGGCGGTCTTTGCGCCGGGGATCAGTCCAATCACGTTGCTAATCAGGATGAAGAAGAACAGGGTGGCCAGCAGGGGCACATGCTTCTCGTACCCTTCGCCAATAACGTCCTCACCCACGCTCTTGCGGACGAACCCGTAGAGGTACTCCACCAGGCCCACAAACTTGTTGCTGGGAACCAGCTGAACCTTGCGGGCGGAGATGAGCAGGATTGCCGTGGTGGCCACAAAGGCAATGAGCAGCCACACGATGTACTGGCTCACGCCCCAAGGGCCGATGCTGAAGACGGTCTGGGACTCAAACTGGGAGTAAATATGACCAGCCTCTTCAACGAAAAGTTCTAGAGCTTCGCCCATACGATACCTTCCTTAATCCGTTCTTACTCGACGCGCTTGCGTTTTTTTGCGAACACGTTCTTATACAAGACATATGCGATTGTAGTTGCAAGGAACACGATCATCTCGGGCACGGCAAAGGCCACCAGGTTGGGACGAGAGGTCACCGCCACAACAATCAGGGCCACCACCAAAACGATCAGAGACGCGAACATACCCGCCAAGCCAAACAGGCCAAGGCTCATAGGGTCCGTCGCACTAGATCGGCGCGCCAACCTCATTGAAAGGAACACGGGGGCAAACCCAAGCAGTCCAGCCACAATGCCCAATCCAATGAACATGCCGCGCAGGTCACTCTCCTAGCCGCAAATGAACGCAATCCAACAACGATATAAGCGTGGAGTACTTTAGCAAACATCCCCTAAGGCAACGCGCACTAGGGCACAAAAGTGTAAAAATCCGCGTAAATGGGACCCTTGCATCCACAATTCCAAAACGTCCCACAACCCCCTGCAGATACGTGGCCCGAAATCCCCCTACAAACCCTCGGGGGGCTCTAGGGGCTCTGTGGCCATACGCCTGAGCACAATGGGCGTTTCGCCAAGAAGCTCTAAAGACAGGGCGTCGGGATACCCCTCGGCGTAGACGATCTCCTTGATTCCAGCGTTGATGAGCATCTTCGCGCAGACCACGCAAGGCTGGGTGGTAATGTAGATGGAGGAGCCCTCGATGTTCACGCCGTAGCGGGCGGCCTGGATAATGGCGTTCTGCTCCGCATGGAGGGCTCGGCACAGCTCGTGCTGCTGGCCGCTGGGAATGCCAAGCTGCTTGCGCAGACAGCCGGTCTCGCCGCAGTGGCGCACGCCAGAGGGGGCACCGTTGTACCCGGTGGCAAGAATCCGCTTGTCCTTGACAATCACGGCCCCCACCGCCCGACGCAGGCAGGTGGTGCGGGAGGCCACGTGATAGGCCATGTCCATGAAGTACCGGTCCCAACTAGGACGCGCGGGCAGCGGCTGCATACCAATCCCCTTTCTGGTTGTTTGCCCAAACTATAGCGCACCTGCCCCTGCCCGAGCCATCTGAAAGCCACGGCGGGTATACTGTGCCCGTGCAAACCGGCCTGCCCCTTGACCATGACAGGCACAACCATCCGATTCCGACAGATTGGAGCATTCATGGCGCTTGATCCCAGCATCACCTACGTGGGCGTGAACGACCACGACATAGACCTGTTCGAGGGCATGTTTGAGGTGCCCGAAGGCATGGCCTACAACTCCTATGTGATTCATGACGAAGCGTGCGCGGTGGTGGATTCCGTGGACGCCCGCTTCACCGATGTGTGGTTTAACAACCTTGACGCGGCCCTTGAGGGGCACAGCCCTGATTATCTGGTGGTGCAGCATATGGAGCCTGATCACTCCGGGTCCATCGCACGCTTCGCCGAACGCTACCCTGACGCCACTATCGTGGGCCACAAGCATGCCTTCGTGATGATGAAGAACTACTTCGGCACGGATTACGCCGACCGCCAGCTGGTGGTCACCGACGGATCCGAGTTGAGCCTGGGTGGACGCACCCTGAAGTTCCTCACCGCCAAGAACGTGCACTGGCCCGAAGTGATCTTCACCTACGACACTGCCACCAAAACCCTCTTCAGCGCCGATGCCTTTGGCAAGTTTGGCGCCCTGGATGTGGAGGCTGAGTGGGCCTGCGAGGCTCGGCGGTACTACTTTGGCATCGTGGGCCGGTTTGGATGGGACGTGCAAAACGCCCTGGCCAAGGTTAAGGATCTGGAGCTGCAGACCATCTGCCCTCTGCACGGACCGGTGCTAGATTCCAACCTGGATTACTATCTGGATCTGTATAACACCTGGTCAAGCTATGGGGTGGAATCCGATGGCGTGGCAGTGTGCTACACCTCCGTCTACGGCCACACCAAGGAGGCGGCCGAGACCCTGGCGGCCAAACTCACCGAGGCAGGCTGCCCGAAGGTGGCCCTGTCCGACCTGGCCCGGGACGACATGTACGAGGCCGTTGAGGACGCCTTCCGCTACGGTACCCTGATTTTGTGCACCACCACCTACTACGGCACCTACTTCCCCATCATGGCGGAGTTTGTCCACCACCTCAAGCAGCGCAACTACCAAAACCGCACCATCGGCATAGTGGAGAACGGCACCTGGTTCCCCCAGGCGGCCAAGGCGCTGCGGGCGGATCTGGAGGAGCTCAAGGACGTCACCATCCTTGATGAGCAGGTGAGCATCCGCGGGTCTTTGAACCAGATCAGCCTAGATCAGATGGACGCCCTGGTGGCAAAGGTTGTCGAAGCGTCCTAGGCCGCAGGCGCGACGGTCCTGCTGCGGGCCGCCGCGCCATAATCACATCCCGGACGTTTCCCGCCCTGCGGCACCGCAGTGCGCGCGACACAGCAACGCCTGATACGACAACCCCTGATATAGCAACGCCTGATACAGCAACGCCCCGCTGAAATCTTGGATTTCCAAGCATCAGCGGGGCGCTTGTTTACTGGATAGGTGCCGTCTTGGCGCGAGGGCTCCTCTTTCCGAGCAGCCTTGCGGGCCGCAGCCTTGCGATCCGCACGGCCCCTCAATCTTTCCAGCCGA
>JAQXQN010000035.1 GCA_029101185.1 Eggerthellales bacterium
CGCGTCCTGTGGAAGGACAAGGACTGCATCCAGATCAGGCAGCTGTGGAACTACCTGTGCACCTACTGCTACCTCCCCAGGCTCGCCAACTACGGTGTTTTGGAGAACGCGATCCGCCAGGGCCTCTCCTCTAGGGAGTACTTCGGCATCGCCGCCGGCGCGTCCGAGGGCCGCTACATGGAGCTCACCCTTGGCGTGGACAAGGCGTTCATCAACCAGAGCGACTTCCTCGTGAAGCCCGAAGCCGCCAAGGTGCAGATAGCAGCCGATGAGGAGGAGGCTCGCAAGGAAGCCGAGCGGAAGGCTGCCGCGAGCGGGGAGGAGTTCGTCTTCACTCCGTTGGACCCCGGCTCCGGCTCCGAGGTCAACGAGACGACCACCACCATGGCGGTTGAGATCAAGCCAAAAGAGCAGAGCCCCACGGGCTTCCATATGTCGGTGAAGCTCGACAACACCCGCGTCAACAAGAACGTACGCGACATCATGGAAGAGATCGTGAGCCACCTGGCCACACTCGACGGCGCCGAGGTTGAGCTGAGGCTCGAGGTTGCCGCACGAGTAGAAGCGGGTGTTCCGGTGCCCGCGGTGCGAGCGGTGAGCGAGAACTGCAAGACCCTGAATATCGACGACTTTGGGTTCACGAGGTGAGGGGGTCGCATGGCCAACGAGGTGTTTAACGTCTATTGCGACGAGAGCTGCCATCTTGAGAACGACGGGCAGCCCGTTATGGGCCTGGGAGCTGTCCTTTGCCCAGCAAGATACGCATCGGAGATCAACCACGAGCTGAAGAGCCTGAAATCAGCTTATGGCATGCCGGCGAACTACGAGCTGAAGTGGACCAAGGTCGGCAAAAGCAAGATGAGCTACTACAGGGCAGTGATCGATCTGTTCGCCCGCTACGGGACATTACGTTTCCGCGGCTACATCATCGACAAGAGTACGATCGACCATTCTCTCATCCCCGGTCAGACGCATGACGTGTGGTACTACAAGATGTACTACAAGATGTTGAAGCCGGTGGTCGAAAGCGATTTCGCAGAGTATCGGATTTACGTAGACATCAAGGACACCCGCGGGTTTGAGAAGACGCAGGAACTCAAGCGCATCCTCGGCTGCGGTGTTCGAGATTATTGCGGGGAGCGTATAACCCGAATTCAGGAGGTGCGCAGCCACGAGGTCGAGCTGCTGCAGTTGGCGGATTTTATCCTGGGCGCTGTTGTGTACGAGAACAGGGGAAAACTCAGCAGCAAGGCAAAGGTTGAGGTTATTGAGTATCTGAAGGAGGCAACGGGCTACAGCGACCTGACCCACGCCACGTCGTATCGCTCTCACAAGATGAACCTGTGGATGTGGGAGGGGACGGGTCGTTGATGCGGGCGGATACTTACGACTGGCTCCCTGAGCTGTTCGAGCTGAACAAGTTCGACGGTGATTGGGGTGCTTATCTTGATGCGGCGTACGGCTATTTCGTCGCCGACTTCATCACCGACGAGCCCGTCTTTCTGGGACGGACGGTCAAGTCGAAGCGGCATGTCGCCTACGAGGGCAAGGACCATTCTTTCTGGCACTGCGTCGAGGAGCAGTGCAAAGGAGAGATGGTGAGCGAGGATAACCGCGTCCCCAAGATCTCCTTGCTTGAGCGCATACGATGGCCGAGGCCCGTTATCGAGCATGCCATCTCCTCCCCAGGCGTCCTTGCCTGGACCGAGGTCTACCGCGGGCACGGCGCCAAGAGGCGTGTCCACCTCTACCTTGAAGACGAAGGCTACGTTGTCGTGCTTGATCCGCGTGGGAAAGACGAGAAGGGCAATCCAGCCTACTACTTCCTCTGGACGACCTTTCTTTGCGAAGATGAAATTGCCCGGAGAAAGATGCTAAGGCGCTATGAGAAGGGCTCGAAAATGAACTGAGGCCGCCACAGTGGACGACCTCGCAACAGTTTTTACACTTGGTAAATCTGCTAGGTAGATTCTCTCACATGAGAGAGCTTTTTTAAAGACACTGAGTCCCAATAGACGGGCAGATGGTTGTGCAAGACTTGGGCCGCCAACGGCAAGCGCGCGGCAGAGGAGGCCTAGAGCCTCGAAACACAACAGGAGGAGGGAACTCAAGGTCGCCGAGGAGGCGCGACACCAACATATCCGTGAGTACCAGCGAAAGAACGAGCTGTCCCTGCGCAGGGCCGAAGAAGCCGCCTCGGCGCCTCTGCGCGGACACAATGTGCGACGTCTGCACCTGTTACTACAGCTCCTTTCGAAGAGAGAGCCCCTTCCCCTCCGAGATCTGGAATCCGGCGCCAGATGACGCCAGCACCCAGAAACCCTGTTCTGGGGCAGTTGGCTTACCTGATGATCTTGCCTATCCGGCAGGGATGTCCATAATCCTTACTTTCTTCTTTTTCGATATGTCTTGGGGGCCCATGAGCCTCAGGTCACCGCGCCCCATGGCTTTTGACGAGACGATCTTTGTCGCATCCCCAAACTCGACGGTTGCAAAGCCTGTCCCGTAGCTGTCGTACTCGACGCCCCTCACGATTCCGCCGCCGTATTCGGCATGCACCACGAAGTCGCCGACGAATATCGAGGGCTTGCCCTCTGCCCTGAGCTCGCCCTTCTTGAACCTCTTGTTGCTCCAGAACGCCTTGCTCGGGGAGTTGTCGAGATCGACCTCCCTCGTGACCTGGTCAGAGAACTCGACCTTAGCGATGCCGCCCTCAACTGCGCTCACGAAACCGTAGCCGTATTCCCTGTGGAACATCCTCCTCCCCACCCAGGAGGCATGGGACTTCGTTTTCCTGGGTGGCTTTGCCTGAGGGCTCTCACCCTTCCCCGTCTTCTCCCTGCCAGAGGGGTCCTTCTTCTTCGGGTATCCCCACAGGATCCAGCCGCTGCGGCCATCGGTCTCGCGGCTCCCCTTCTCTCGGTACTCGAACCGCGCGCCCATCTTCCTCAACTCGGCGATAAGGGCGTCCCTCTTGTGACCCCCCTTCACCCAGAGGAAACCGTGGGTGCTGCGCAGGTCGAGGAAGGAGCATTTCCCAACGAGCTCTCCGACCACCCAGTCCGGGGAGGTAGGGCGCTTCTCGATTGCCAGCGGCTTCTTGCTGCTGCGCTTCGGCTTGACCGCGTAGCGCTCGCAGGTTCTCTTGCCGCGCTGGCTACGCTTGCATTCCTCGAAATAGCAACAGCGCGTGCAGCGTGACTCCACGGGCTCCCCAGGGCGCCTGTAGCACTCGATGATTGGCCCGCTCCAGATGTCATGGTGCTTTCTATACGGCAAGCCCCGCTCCAATCTCCTCTGTTTCAGTCGTCTCTCTTACGCACCGCACTGTTCGTCAATGAGCCACCTGCCGCGCTGAGGAGTCGGCATATTGCTGCCTCAGGGTCCCCTCCCCGCAATCTCGCACCGCTTGCATGAATAGGCTCCCATATGATGCACCCTCGCCCCCTGACGGCACCAGACGCATCCGCATATCCTTCGGTGCATGAAGGGGCGCACGGCCCCCAGCAGCAAGCAGAGAAAGGGGGCGGCCGATGCTGCCAGCCAGGTTGCGGGCTGCGAGGCTCAACGAGAATGTCAGGAAGCATCCCGGAACAGCAAGGGAGCTCGGTGTGTCGGTTAGGACGGTGCCGGCAGCCAGCCAGCGCGACGAGGAAAGGTGGAAAATCGCTAGCAGGGTCGCGGATGCCGTCAGAGAGGTGCTCCTCGCGCAATCCGAGCGCAGGCGATTAAGGAGGCTGCGCTACGTCAAGGACGACTACTTCAAGGAGGCCATCTCCGACGGCCTGAGGCACGGCAGCTCCCTGTGTGCCAAGTACATGGCTGACAGGCGTGAGTACCTCAGGAGCCTGAGGAAGTAGGGCGAAGACCAGGAGGCAAACGCCCGGCTCAAACGTATATACGGGTGTCATGCAGAGCAGCTCGGGAGAGGAATCGGATATGACGATCGACAGAGAGATGGCGGCCCTCTTGGGACAGTGGCGCGAAAGGCACGAGAGTGCGGGGCGCCGCTGCTTCATCTCGGACGGCGCCGTCGACTACGGTGCGTGGGCGGGCCAGAACACGCCCAGAGTCTGCTGGCTCCTCAAGGAGGCCTACTCGGGCGACGGCGAGCCGTTCGACCTCGCAGGCGCTTACCTTGCCGGCGACAGTCACACCTGGCGCACGTGGAAGCGCGTGGCCTGCGTCACCCGCGCCGTCCACGACGCCTTCGGCGGCAAGGTCGGCTACGACGGGGAGTCCGTCGACCGCGGCAAGCAGGACCTCCTCAGGAGCGTAGCCATTGTCAACGTGAAGAAGAGCGACGGCGCCAAGACCTCCAGCAGCGCGGACCTGATGCGCTACGAGTCCGAGGACAGGGACCTCCTGCGCAGGCAGCTGGAGATCCTGGCGCCCGACGTCGTCGTGTGCGGGGGGACGGGGTGGCTGATGAGGCGCATCTGGGAGGGCACCCGGACCCCGCTCGCGCCGATCGGCGCTCCAGGCGACACCGTCTACTCGTGGGGCTCGGCGCTCGTGCTCAGCATGCACCACCCGGGGCAGCGCAACATCTGCGCGAGCGACGACTACTACGCCGCTGCGGGCATGTGCCTGTCGGCGCTGGCCAGGGGCATCGCCAAGAGGCCCTAGGGACCGCAAGAGCAGATGGTGCTGGAGCAGGGGTAGGGCAGAGGGCGGTGTTTCCACCGCTTCGCCTACAAGAGGAGCTTGTATCGCACGTCGTCTTGTAGCTATAGGCATAATCCCATTATACAGACTTGTACTAATAGTTGATTATATCTACTATTAGTACATAACAGCCATTCCCCCATGCCAGTGCGGGTTTGCAAGGCAGATGTGCTCGTCA
>JAQXQN010000036.1 GCA_029101185.1 Eggerthellales bacterium
AATCTTGACCCATGATACTACCCGCGCCTTATCATCGCAGTGTTGAGGCCGCAAAACGCGGATAACAGGGCCTACATGACAAAACGGCCCCACTCCATCAGGAGCAGGGCCGTAATAATCAGATACAAGTCAGCACCCTCAGCGGCAGTGCAGCGTGCTCAGCGGCAGTGCAGCGTGCGCAGGGGCACTCCCTTCTACAGCGTGCGCAGGGACACTTCCTTCAGCTGACGGGCGGTCACCTGGTTGGGCGCGCCAGTCATCAGGTCGGATGCAGAAGAGGTCTTGGGGAAGGCAATCACGTCGCGGATGGAATTGCGGCCCGCCAACAGCATCACCAGGCGGTCCAAGCCAAGAGCAATGCCACCATGGGGAGGTGCACCCAGCTCAAGGGCGTGGATCAGATGACCAAACTTTACCTCGACATCCTCCTCGGACACGCCACAGACCCTCAACACCCGCTTCTGCTCCTCAGCGTTGTGGATACGGATGGAGCCGCCTCCCACCTCAAATCCGTCCATGACGATGTCGTAAGAATAGGAACCGCAGGCCAGAGGATCGGACTCAATCTTGTCCAGGTCCTCCTTCAGCACATGAGTGAAGGGATGGTGCTCGGCGGCGTACTTCTTCTCGTCCTCGTCGTAACGGAACATGGGGAAGTTCACCACCCACAGCAGAGCATGCCCCTCCCGAGGCACATTCAGCGCATCGGCCATATGCAGACGCAGGGCGGAAAGCACCGCGTTGGCCACGTCCGCGCTATCCGCGGCAAACAGCACCAGGTCGCCGGGCTCCACGTCCAGGGCCGTCTTCATGGCGGCGTAGGTCGCTTCGTCAAAGAACTTAATAATGGGGCTCTTGCCCTTAAGCTCCAGGTCAGAAGAGGTGTACGCAATCCAAGCCATACCCTTCGCACCGTTAGGAGCGGCCACATTGGTGTTGAGCTTCTCAATCTCGCCGCGGGACCAGTCCCCCGCGCCCTTGCAGTTGATGGCCTTAACCACGCCGCCGGACTTCACCGTGTTGGCAAAGACTCCAAACCCGCAGTCCGCCACCAACTCGGAGAGGTTGACCAGCTCCATGCCAAAACGCACGTCGGGACGGTCGCAGCCAAAGCGCTCCATGGCCTCAGAATACTCCATGCGGGGCAGCGGGAAGGTCTGCTCCACGCCGGCGGCCTCAAGCACCTCCTGCAACACACCCTCCATCATGTTGATTACGTCGTCCTCCTGCACGAAGGACATCTCCACGTCAATCTGGGTGAACTCGGGCTGACGGTCCGCACGCAGGTCCTCGTCGCGGAAGCAGCGGGCCACCTGGTAGTAGCGCTCCACGCCGGCCACCATGAGCATCTGCTTGAACTGCTGGGGGCTTTGGGGCAGGGCGTAGAACTTGCCCGGGTTGGGACGGCTGGGCACCAGATAGTCGCGGGCGCCCTCAGGGGTGGAGTTGGCCAGGATGGGAGTCTCCACCTCAAGGAAATCACGCTTGTTCAGTGCGTTGCGGATGGCGGTGGTAACCACGTGGCGCAGCTTCAGGTTGCGATACATCTCCGGACGGCGCAGGTCCATGTAGCGCCACTTCATGCGGGTGTCCTCGGAGGTCTCAATCCCGTCCTCAATAGAGAAGGGCGGGGTCACGGAGGTATTGAGCACCTCAACGGAGGAGGCCAGCACCTCAATCTCGCCGGTGGCCATGTTGGGATTGATAGCCTCTGCGGCACGGGCGCGCACGGTACCGGTGGCCCTGACCACAAACTCGCGGCCCATGTGCTCCGCCTTGGCGAAATCCTCCGGGCTCACGCAATCGGGGTCAACCACCACCTGGGCATACCCGCTGCGATCGCGCAGGTCAATAAAGATCAGCCCACCGTGGTCCCGGGTGTGCCAGGCCCAGCCGCACAGGGTCACCTGGGCGCCCACGTCAGGCAGGCGCAGCTGACCGCAGGTGTGGTCATGCATGCAGTACTCGTTGGCGAAATCGGTCATCTCGGTCATGAGAGTAAGCTCCTTGCTCCGTTGTCTCTCCAGATGGAGGCCCCCGCCTAAGGCCGGCATCGCACCAGCCCAACGGATCCCTCACCTATGTCTTGCAAAGTCAACATGGCGAAGCGTGCCTTGCCGCCTAGGCCCCACCAAACGAGTGCCTATACGCGGGCAGGACGCTTCGCCATGCAACGAAATCTACTGGGCAAACAGGGTATCAGCAGACAGCCGTCCTGTTGCGGCACCCACCGTTCTGCCGCCGAACTGCTCCAAGATTCGGCGAGCGGAATCCAGGTCGCACAGGGCTTCTGCGTGGGTTGCCATGTTGCGGACCTTGACCTTGCCCTGAGCAAGCTCGTCCGGGCCCAAGAAGACCACCCGGTTGGCCCCAAGTTTGTTGGCAAGCTTCAGCTGGCTTTTCAGGCTGCGGCCCTGGTGGTCCATCTCCGCCGAGACCCCCGCCTGACGCATGAGGGTGAGCATGGAGAAGGCGGTATCACGCACGGAATCGTCCACGCAGGCGATGAAGAAGTCCGTGGAGCTTGGCCTGATGGGAATGGCATTGGCCTGGTCAAGGACCAGCATCATGCGCTCGAATCCCAAGGCGAAGCCCAGACCCGGGGTAGGCCTGCCGCCAACCGTCTCCACCAGCTTGTCGTAGCGGCCGCCGCCGCCAAGGGCACTTTGGGAGCCCAGGCCAAAAGAGGTCTGGACCTCAAAGACGGTGCGGGTGTAATAATCCAGGCCCCTGACCAGGGTGGGATCCTCCACATAGGGAACGCCCATGGCATCCAGATAGGACTTGACCTTGGCATAGTGGTCCTGGCACTCGGGGCACAGATGATCAGTGATCCTGGGAGCGTTTTCCATGACCTTGGCGCAGTCCGGGTTCTTGCAGTCAAAGGCACGCAAGGGATTGGTCTGGGCACGGCGCTGACACTCGGGGCACATCTGGTCGGCGTGATCCAGGATGAACTGGCGCACCTTCTCACGATATGCAGGGCGGCACGCTTCGTCACCCATGGAATTGATAAGCAGGGTGGTCTTGTCCATGGGGATGCCCATGTTGCGGAAGTAGAGCATGAGCATGATGATCAGCTCTGCGTCGGCGGTGGGATCCGTGGCCCCCAGGCACTCGGCGCCAATCTGGTGGAACTGGCGCAGGCGGCCCTTCTGGACGTTTTCCGCCCGGAACATGGGACCGGCGTAGAAAACCTTGGAAGGGGCGGCGCCGGGCTCGACCACGTTATGCTGCACCGCGGCACGGACCCAGCCAGCGGTGCCCTCCGGCCGCAGGGAAAGCTTCTGATCCGCCTTCAGGGGCGCGTCGGAGCCGGCCTCCAGAGCGCGGCGATACATCTCTCCGGAGCGGACGGTGAACATCTCCTTGCCCACCACGTCCGTGGCCTCGCCGATGCCCCGGGTGAAGACCTCGGTCTGCTCGAAGATGGGGGTCTCCACCATTTGGTAGCCGAAGCGTCCAAACACGCCGGCAGCCTCCTGGATTGCGCGAGTCCAAACATACATCGCGTCGGGGAGCAAGTCATTGGCTCCCTTGGGTGCGGAATACGCCATGTGAATCCTATCGTGTACGGTTGCTGGTCCACAGACCCGAGGAGGAACAACCCCCCAGGTCACGATACATATAACGGGGCATTATAACGCCGAGGGCCGACAAGGTGGCACACCTTGCCGGCCCATCCACACAAGCGGCGTAAAACGGCGGGAGCGGCCTGCAAGGCGCAAGACACCCGCAGTATGGAAGAGGCCGCGCTGTGAGGCGCGGCCGCTAATCCCGGCGCCCCGCAAGCGGGGACGCAAGCGTAAGCACACAGGCTAGAGCAAGTCCACCACCTGGTCAAAGGCAAGCCCGGACTTCTCAATCAAAGCCCTGCTGCCAAAGACGCACACGCAGCCCTCCTGGGCAATCCGCCCTAAGGGGCCCGCCAGCTGCCGAATCTTCTCCGGGGTTGCCTCCAGTTTCTGCTGGCGCAGCGCCTCCCGGTGCTGGACGCTTCGACCGTTCAAATACGCCAGGTCCTGATTTCGAGCCTTATCCTTTGGCCTAACCGGAGCGTCATGGGTGGCCACTGTTGACACCACGTAGCCCTCCATCTCCTCCGTATCTGGGTCAAACTCCGCCAGCCAGGACGCCGCCCCGTCAAACCGAGCGATGGTGGCATCCACCCCCGGGTCCCTGAAGGAATGGAACCGCCCGAATCCGCCGGGCTGCATCACAAACCCCGCCCCGTAGGCGCCGCCCTTAACCCGCACTTCGTTCCACAGGTAGTCAAAGCCCAGCACATTAGCGGCCACGTTCCAGATGCCGTCGTAGGCGCCAAGCTCAAGGGATGCGCCCTTGGCCACATACACCACGTTACCTGGCACGCAATAGGCCAGATTCTTGGGCTCAGGCTCCGGGATGCCCAGGTTATTCTGGGCCCTGACCAGGGGAATCCCCTCTTGATCGGGACGTTCGTTACCCATGACGAAGCGCGCAGGCACAAGACCCAGACTCGCATCGCACCCAGGGGTGCCCTGCAGGAAGCGCTCTAAATCCTGGGTGCTTCCGGTGAAGCTCATCACCGCCTCGGCCTGGCCAAAGACCTGCTGACGGATGCCCTCAAGCCGGATTCGCAGCTGCTCAAAGGCCACGTCGGCCGCGGCCTGAGCCCCCGCGCCTGCGGCCTGAGCCCCCGCGCCTGCCTCAGGGAAGGGCCCTTCGCCATCAGGCACCTCAATGGCCTCAAGCGTGTCACAGAGGAACTGATAAAACCGCAGACCAGCAATGGAGTCGCTCAACAGCCCAGCTTTGGTGGTGCATCGCTTGACCCCGGCGGCGGCCATGGTGTGCCCCGAGGACACGAAGGCCTGCTCCATGGCAATGCGCAGCTGGGTCATCACGTCGCAGATCTTGCCCCTGTCAGAAAAGTCCGTGGTCTCCCACACCTCCCGAGGGATGGCGCCTAGATGCTCCAGCTCCTCGGACAGGGCGCTAGCCGATACCAGCAGGCGCAGGGTCAAATCATCCGGATTCTCGTCCGGGGCCTGGGCCATGAGGGACACGGACATGCCGCCCAGGTGGAGCCGCAGGTGGGTGTCAAGCTCCGCGGCAGTACGCTTCGCCGTGCCAAGCTTGCCCATCAGCACGGTCATCAGCCGCAGATAGGGCAAATCGTCCCAGGTCAGGAAGGACACGTCAAAGTAGAGCCGCAGATAGTCAATCTTGCGGGTGGGAAGGTCGTGGACCAGCACCGGCAGCGGGGTATCCTGGCGAAGCGTCCAGACCGGCTCCGGGCGGGCCTGGCCGATGTCGCTGACCCGCAGCCGAGGCAGGGTGGCAATGGCCTGGGGGGTGTCGGGGGCCTCCTGGCGCAGACGCAGGGCGCGGACGTTTTCGGCGATGCGCAGGCGATCCTGGGCGGAAAGCCCCGCCTCAATCCGAGCCAGCTCCTCCTGCTCCTGCTGGGCGCTGCCCTCCTGAGTGGGAACCACCTCAACCAGGCAGTTGTGGTTGGAATCCAAGATCAGCTCCTGGAGCAGGGACTCAAACATGCCCTGGTCAACCCCGGCAATCATGGCCTGGAGGGCGTTCTCGTAGTGCAAGTACGCGCAAGGGGCGGACTCGTCGTAGAGCCAGCCGGCCATGGCAGACATGGAAAGGCCCACGCCCTCTGGGTAGGCGGACTCCCGCTCCCTGAGGCTGAAGGCGGCCTGGGCAAGGGAGGCGTTGAGCAGGTCCTTGGGGATGCCCTGGGTGACCAGCTGGCGGGCCTGATCCATGAGCAGCTGACGGAACTCGGCCGCCACCTGGGGTTTTGCGTTCTTCAGCTGGAAGAGGGCCACGGGCTGCATCTGAGCGTCAATCAAATAGGCCTGCATGTCGCCGCCAAGCCCTGAGTCAAGCACCGCCCGCTTGAGGGGGGATTCGTTGCCGCCCGCAATGGCGTCTATGAGCACCTCGCAGGCAAGCACCCGCTGCACGTCCGTGGCCAGGCCCACCACAAAGCCGGCACCCACCGTGGCGTTTTCCGGGCTGGTCTGCATAGGCACCGAGACTCCCAGGTTGACCAGGGGTTCCTGCACGGTAATCTGGGGCAGCGGAGCCTCGGCGTCCATAGCGAAGCGTGCGCCGACCGCGGCGTCGGCTGCTGCCGCGGCGAGCGCGGCGTCTTCGCCAGTCGCGGCGTCCGCAGGTTGGCTCAGATACTGCTGATCAAGGAAGGTGAGCACCCGCTTGGGATCAAGGTCTCCGTACAGGACAATATACGCGTTGTCCAGACGGTAATGGTCCCGATGGGCCTGAAGGAACTGCTCGTAGGTCAGTTGCACGATGGCCCGAGGGTCTCCGCCAGACTCAAAGGCGTAGCAGGTATCCGGGAACAGGGCGGCATTCACGGCCCGATACAGAACGCTGTCCGGGTCGGAAAGTGCGCCCTTCATCTCGTTGAACACCACACCGTTGTAGCACAGGGCGCCGCTGGTGCCCTCGGGACCGAAGGAGTCGGATTCAGCGCCGAGGCAGCAGCCGTCGGGGTCGGCCCCATCGCCGCTGGTGGCGGAGCCATCCGGTCCTAGGGCGTCATCCGGTCCTAGGGCGTCATCCGGGCAGGACGCTTCGTCAAACTCAAAATGCCAGCCCTCCTGCTCGAAGATTTGCCGGCAGGTATAAATGTTGGGATGGAGCACCGCGTCCATGTACACGTCCATGAGGTTGAGCAGGTCTTGCTCGTTGGTGCTGCTCACGGGGTACATGGTCTTGTCCGGGAAGGTCAGGGCGTTCAGGAAGGTCTGCATACTGGTGCGCAGCAGGTTCACGAAGGGCTCCTTGACCGGGAATTTCTCCGAGCCGCACAGCACCGAGTGCTCTAGGATGTGAAACACGCCGGTGTCGTTGACCGGCGGGGTCTTGAAGGTGATGGAAAAGCCCTTGTTTTCGTCTTGATTCTGCAGGAAGAGCAGTCGAGCCCCACTGGCGGAATGCTTCATGACGTGGGCAAACCCGTCAATCTCCGGCAATTCCTCCGTGGAGCTCACCACAAATCCCCCGCAGGTGTCGCCCGGCGCGAAGGCCGGCTTCAGATCCTCGGGAAGCATAGGCCGCGCCTTAGACCAGACGACCGTGGCAGTGATCGATGCAGTGCTGCACGATCTCGGCGGTCCAGTCCGTGTAGCGCTTCTGCCGCGCCACCAGCTGGCCGTCCACCAGCTCCTCAAAGACCACCTTGATGTCATCAAAACGAGTCACATTGGACCCTTCGTCAAGGCTCAGGCAATTCTCGAAGGCCTTATAGGGCTTCATCGCGGCTTTGATCCGGGGGTTGAACATGACCTGGGGGTCCTCATCGTCCAGCTTGAAGGCGGCAATGGCCTTGCAGTAGCCAATCTGGTTGGCGGCCAGGCAGGCGCAATCCTCCTGGTTGGCCATGATGGTGTCTACCAGATCCTGGGCCACCTGGGCGTCCTCGGCGGTGCCGGGCTCGGGCTTTTGGGAGAGGAACTCCTTGTCACGGATGATTTCCTTAATCATGTGGGACTCCTGTCGTACGTCCTGCGGGATTCCGGCCGAGACCTTGCGCGATTCCTGCTCAGGTCCGCTGGACTCCTATCGGTCTAATCCGATGCTGTTGATTGCTCGCCCATTGTATCGGACCCGCGGGGCCCCCGCCCCCACAGATGCCGAATCCTCGTGTTTTCAAAATGTCTCGGAAATGACTCCTTTGTCAAGGAGGGGATGCTGCTAGAATGATTTGCCCAAATTTCACGAACAGGAGTCGAAATGTCCAGCACCCAGCAAGACGCCATCTTTACCGCCGAGCAGGCCCACCTCTCCCAGGTCCACGCCCAGCTACGCAACCAGGAGGCCCAACTCACCGAGGAGCTGCGGGTCATCTCCGAGGAGGCGGCCAAGGACATTGCCAGTATGCGCGGGGAGCTGTTCCTAGGGATGGCGGACGACTCCCAGAAGCTAGAGACCCTTGCGGAATACGAGCTGCTCAACCACGTGATTGATGGCTACAACGTCTCCGCCGACAGCGCCCGGGAGAACCTGCGGCGCACCCAGGTGCTGCTAGAGAACCCCTACTTCGCCAAGGTGAGCCTGCGCTTCAAGCCCGGAGCGGCCCCTCGTGACATTTATATCGGGACCTGCGGCGCCACCGACAAGGACGGCCGACACTACATCGTTGACTGGCGTTCCCCCGTGGCCGAGGTGTACTACAACCAGGCCAACGGCCCCACCTCCTACGAGGCAAACGGCCGCACCATCACCTGTGACTTGCTGGTGCGCCGACAGTTTGAATGCCGCCGGGACGTGCTGAAATCCTGCTTTGACACCACCGTGGCCATCCAGGATCAGCTGCTTTTGGACTCCCTTGCCAAGCGCCGATCCGACAAGATGACCGACATCACCTCCACCATCCAGCGGGAACAAAACCAGGTCATCCGTCATGCAGACGTGCCAGTGCTGCTGGTCAACGGCATCGCTGGTTCCGGCAAGACCAGCGTACTGCTGCAGCGAATCGCCTACCTGTTCTACAAGCACCGCGACACCCTTGACCCTTCGGACGTGTGCCTGATTACTCCCAACAAGGTCTTCGGCCGCTACATTGACAGCGTCCTGCCCAATATGGGCGAGCGCAACCCCCGCATTTCCACCTTTGACGAGCTTATGGAGGACCTGGTCAAGTCTGCCCGTGGCGAAGACGTCCAGGTCACCCCTGAGGACCTTGAGCGAATTGACGCCGCCCTGGCAACTCTGACCCTTGAGCCCAAGGACTTCTGCGACATTCGCATCGGCAATTGGAAGGCGGTACCCGCGTCCCTGGTCAGCACCGTGGCCCGGGATTTTCGCTCCATCAAGCCCGGCCCTGGATTTGTCTTCCGTATGAACGAGGAACTGACCGACCGCCTGAAGGCTCGGGTAAAATCCCTGGTCAAAGCAGAATCCACCCAGGCTGAGATTCTGGATCTTCCGGAGGAGGAGCAGCGGCGGCTTTTCGGCCAGCGCGTCTTCCCCCAAACGGACGAGGAGTTCGCGTCCCTGGCGGAAATCTACCTCAAGGACCGGTACAAGCCGGTGTTTGAGGCCATCAATGACGCCCGCTGGCTGCGCATAGACCGGATTGGCGGGCGCATCCTCTCCGCCGGCAAGGGTGGCTCTGGCACTGACGCCAGCGCCCGTTCCGGCGGCGCTGGGAAGCCCTCCCCCGCCGGCGCCCCTGCTCGTTCCGGCGGCCTGACCCGCACGGAGTGGGTGTACCTGAAGCTGGCCCTCACCGGCGAATCCCAACACGACACCCGCTTCGTTTTCGTGGACGAAGTCCAGGACTACTCCGAGGCCCAGCTAATGATGCTGGCCCGCTACTTCAACAACGCCCACTTCCTGCTCCTGGGCGACGAGAACCAAGCCATCAAACCCGGCACCGCAAGCTTCGACCAGATCAAGCGCCTGTTCCAACGGCTACGGGGCCAGGTGGAGGAATACTCGCTGCTCACCAGCTACCGCTCATCCCCCGAGATTACGGCGCTGTTTTCCAGTCTTCTTGACGAAGCGTCCAGAATCCGCATCAGTTCCGTGCAACGCCCGGGCATCCAGCCCACCATTGAGGAGTTCCTCCCTGCTGGCGCGATCGCCGAAGACGGAGCGACGACTGCCACGCGCAGCACCGTCTCAGGCTCCGCAGCCGTCGCGTGCAGCACCGTCGCAGGCTCCGCAGCCGAGCAATCTGTCGGACAGGACGCTTCGACATCCGCCGAAAATGATGCCGGACAGGACGCTTCGACATCCGCCGAAAATGCGGGGTATCGCCAACGGCTGGTGGAACTCATCCAAGCGGCAAAGTCCCGAGAAGGACTCACGGCCGTGATCTGCGCAAATCGCAAGCAGGCGAAACGGGTTGCCGCCATCCTTGGAGATGACTGCCCCACTGTGGTCAGCGCCGGCGATACCCTGCCCAAATCCGGGGTGCTACTCACCCACCTGGCCCTGGCCAAGGGATTGGAGTTTGACCAGGTCATCATCGCCGATGCCCAAGCGGTCAACTTCCCCGACAACGTGATTTCGCGCAGGCGGCTCTACACCGCGATTTCCCGCGCCACCCAGGAAGTGCACATCCTCTCCAACGGGCCCATGACCAGCCTGCTTGCAAGGGAATAAGTCTGACTTTTGCCGGGTTTTCCAGGCAATACTGAATAAAGCTGGACGATGCCGGACAATGCCGGGCGACGCCAACTGATGCCGACCGATACCGAACGATGCCGAACGATGTCAACCGAGGCCGACCGAGGCCGGGCAAAACTCAGGTCCGATTCCTGGTGCGCATTCAGGAGCGCCCGCGACTAGGGTGAACTTCCCCTCAGGTCCTCCGGCCGCCCCTCGGCATGTGGACGTTTTGCACGATTGGGAGTCATTGGGTGGGCCTCATGGACGTTTTGAACGATTGGGAGACGTTTTCTGTCTCCCAATCGTCATTTTCGTCCATTTTGATCTCCCAATCGTCGAAAACGTCCCTCCAAGGCCCGGATTCGTACTCCCAATCGTCGATTTCGTCCACGACCACCCTGTTTGTACTCCCAATCGTCGAAAACGTCCACGGGCCGGGGCGGACCGGGCCGCGTGCCGCCTGTCGGCGTCCCTGGATCGGGGCGAGGGGGGCCGCGGCGCGCCCCGCAGGCCACGGATTGCGTGTCCAGGCGTCCTGCGGCCAACCAGGGGTCCGGCCAACGGCCCGCCCGGCAGGGCTAAATAATCCCCCAGTGAAAGAACCAGACATATACCTGGTTTCTGACCTGGGATTTTGCAAATGGCGAAATGTCCTGCCCCGAAGGGGTGGCCAAAAAGACCCTCCGCTGCGACGATCCCAGGACCCCGCTGGCCAAAAAGGCCCTCCGCG
>JAQXQN010000037.1 GCA_029101185.1 Eggerthellales bacterium
AGGCAGTGCATGAACTTGGAGTCGGGGCCGGCATAGTTCATCAGATCCCAGTTGACCTGGTACTTGGGATAGAACACGTCCATGTAAGAAGCGCCCTCCACCTCGTCGTCATAGAGACCGTACCACACGTCGGTGTACACGAAATCCGCGCCCTTAATGCACTCGATATCGTCGGAGATGGTAATGGTGCCGCCAGAAATCTCGCAGTTCTTCTGGGCGATTGCCACCAGGTCCACCTTGTTCTCAACCTGCAGGCCGCCGTCGGTGACCTGATGACCCTTGGGGCCAAACTGGACAAAGTCCATGCCCATGATGGAGCAGATGAACATCAGGGACACGCACACCTGGGTGGCGTCGCCAATAAAGGCCAGCTTGCAGTCCTCGATCCTCTTGCCCTCAGGGAGGTTCTCGATCATGGTCAGCAGGTCGCCGATCTCCTGGGTGGGGTGGTTGTACTCGGACATGCCGTTGATGACGGGGACGGCGGAGTACTTGGCCAGGCTCACCACGTCCTTGTGACGGTCAACGCGGGCCATGAGGATGTCCACCAAAGAGCCCATGACGCGGGCGGAGTCCTCGATGGATTCGTGGCCACCCAGCTGGATGGTACCGGGAGCGAAGAACTCGGCGTGACCGCCCAGGTCCATCATTGCGGTCTCGAAGGAGATACGGGTGCGAGTGGAGACCTGCTGGAAAATCATTCCCAAGGTTTTGTTCTTAAGGATCTGGGGATAGCGGCCGCCCTCCTTGATCATGGTCTTCATGGCCGAGGCCAGCTCGATTATGTCAAGAATCTCGTCCTTGGTGAAATCACAAGTATCGATGAAATCACGCTTTGCCATTGTTTCTCCTCCTTGATTGGATGGCTTTCGGCCGTCTTCGTTGCTGCGGCCGTCTCTATGGCCCGCAGGATGCGCTAGGAATCCCTAAGTTGAGAAGCATGAAATGGGTTCAGATTGCCTCAACCTGGTTTACCACCCGATATGTACAAATTCAAAGCATTGACCTGGGAGGTTCAGTATTGGTTTAGGCACGTACCCCCAAGGATGAACCCGTTTCATCACATCTGAACCTGCTACAAGGATTGATTTTCTCGCCCATAGGGGTAGGATACCTTCGACAAACCGCAGCGACGAAGCCCTCCGTTTTCCCACAGGATGGTGAGCATGGAAATCGTATTCTTTACCTATACCGTGATCGTCATGATGATGTGCGCCGTTGCGGGAACTGTCGCCGCCGCAACCTATGTTATCTCGCGGCATAGAGAGTATCTTCTTGCCTGCGCGCTGTTCGTGTTCTATCTGTTCGACCTTTCCCTGATCTTCCAGGCCGAGTACCTCTACAACGGAGGGGCCATCTATCTTACGGACTACTACGCCATTGACTCCCCTATGGTCAAAACCTTCTTTGCCCTGGGAGTCTTAGAGAGCATCTGGCTGCTAGTGTGTCATTTCCTTGACAAGAAAAACCCCGTGCTGCTCATCGGACCAGCAGTGGCATTCGTGGTATTCAGTTTTCTGATCACGTGGCTCATGCCCGAAGGCCCCTTTAGGCAGTGGCTCTTCTACTCCCAGAGAGAGGCCTACATGCTCTGGTGCATAGGCTACAGCGTTGCCTGTTATTTCAGGACGAAGGACCCTGTCCGCAAGGCGTTCATGAAGCGGCAGTTCCCCCTAATCCTCGTTTCCCTCCTTTTGATCCTGTGCATCATAGTGGAAAACACCGTCCTCATCTTCCTCTGGAACCCCATAGGGGATTCAGCCAAACCTCTGCTGGTCCTCTTCTTCTCAGAGCGCAATATCTCAGAGAACGTCCTGATTATGGTCTACGCCATCGTAGCCATAAAGGTGTGCTTCGACTGCCTGATGTTCCGAGGGCAAGCCGGTCCCTCTGTGTCCTCCGCCAACGACAGCCATCTTGAGTTGGTGCTTCCCTCGTTTTGCACCCAGCACCACCTCACCCCACGAGAACGAGAGATCCTCGTGCTCATAGTCCAAGGCAAGGACTACCAAAACATTGCCAGCGCATTACAGCTTGCCCCCGGCACCGTGAAATCCCACACTCACAACATCCTGAAGAAGACGGAATGCACCAACAGGACCGAGCTGCTTCAGAAGTTCTGGTCCCGATAAAGTGCCGATGGTGCGGCACCCAAGACGCCGCCATGGACGTATGCAGGGTGCGGCTTATCGACGGGGCGACCTATCGATCGTAAACGGGCTCGCGATAGTTGGGAATCCACGCGCCCCGCTCATCCACGTAATAGGGACCAACCCAGCTTGAGGTAACCAGCCGGCCCTTCCCGTCAAAGTAATAGCTGGTGTTTCCAATCTTGACCCAACCTGTGCACATAGCCCCCGACGCCGACAAATAGTAGGTACCGTCAGGCAGCTCCAACCAGCCCGTGGCCATCTTTCCCGTTTCAGAATCAAGCCAGTACCATTCGCCAGAAATGCGGGCCCACCCGGTGACCATTGCCCCTGAAGCGCCCAGGTAATACCAGGAGGTCCCTAATTTGATCCACCTGTTGGCCTGCATACGCCCTGAAGAATCCGCGTAATACCAGGTGGAACCGTCCTTAAACCAGCCCGTTGCCATCTTTCCACTCTGGGAATCCAGCCAGTACCATATGGTGCCGGACTTCATCCATCCGGTCTTGAGGGTCCCGGAGGCAGTCAAGTAATACCAGGAGGTCCCCAGTTTAAGCCACCTGTTGGCCTGCATGCGCCCGGAAGAGTCCATATAGTACCAGGTGGAGCCGTCCTTTACCCAACCGGTGGCCATACGTCCCGTTTCGGCAAGGTAGTACCAGTATCCCCCCGACTTCCTCCAACAGGAGCAGACGGCAGAGGGGCTGTCCTGATCAAACCAATACCAGTATCCACTGATCTTCTTCCATCCCTGGCTCTGAGCCACCATCCGCCCATGCCTGAAGGCGGTAATACCCACATCCCCACTGCGGGGGCGCCATGTCAGAGCGTCGGTGTCGGTATTAAGCCAGATACCCTCGGCGGTAAAGTTGGCCTGTATGGCCCACAGACCCTGCCGGTACGCGGACCCGCAGTCAAAATACTTGCTGCCCATCTCGTTCAAGCAATCCAGGGTGGTGGCATTGATACGGGCGAACTCCCCCGTCTGCACCACGCTTGTAGGGACCAATGCACGCAAAAACTCGGGAGAGTTGGACCCAAAAAGCCCATGGTGGCCCAGTTTCAGCAGGTCAACATGGCCCAGATAGGCGCCCAAACGGTCCTCATCACCGTCGTAATTGTTAATATCTCCCATCACAACGGCGCTGCGCCCAAAGGCGGTGATCTTCACGCCCCAGCTAAACCAGTTGGCATCCACGACTGCCCCATCATAGCGATACTCTTGGTCATAGTTGAAGATCTCAATCTGGGCGTCACCGAGGGTCAGATAGGGGCTTCCCACAGAGCCGCACTCCGTTGCTTCGGGGTTGGATGCCGAAGCGTCCAGGGACGTAACAAGTACAGCACCAACCTCTATGGCGGCGGCGATTAGATTGTCGTAGCAGTATTGGTTGTCCCACAGCCTATCCTCGGAAGAGATATAGGAATCTTGATACTCCGGGGTGTAGACCGCCTTGGGGTGAAACTCCCGAATGACCTCATCGGCTGCACCAATGTGATCGGAATGAGGATGGGTGCCAATGAAGAAGTCGAAATTGTCCTGGGTCACACCAATCTCATGCATGGCGGCAATCACTTGGTCGTCTATGCCAAACCCCACGGTAATTCCATCCCTGAGAGGATAGGTAGGATCCGAACCGTCTGGGTAATCCCAGTCCTCCCCTGCGTCAATCATGCCAAACCTGCCGTTTGACTCAATCAGAATGGCGTCGGTGGAACGGCCTCCCCCAAAGGTAAAGAAGAATAGCCGGGTGGTAGTCTCAGGGCCCCCATACGCGGGATTGGAAGGAAGGATAACGTCAGAGCCTTCAGCAGATTCCGAACCCGATTCGGTGCCTGATTCGGAGCCAATGCTGGAATCGGAACTCCTATCTAACGAATACGAAGAGGAGGCTGGATTGTCAAAGCCAGACGCAGAAGGCCCAAAGGGCTCAGACACGGCAGGCTCTGCGGAATCGGAAACGACGGGTTCCGAGACTTCGGCCGCGACAAGGCCCAATGCATCCCCGTCGGACACCGGAGCGGCAGAGGACACTTCGTCAGCAGCATAGGCCCTCTGCAGGCCGAAACATCCAAGGGATGCCTGGGCGGCAACCAGGGCGGCAACCAGCAGGCAGACAATCATCCGCCGTGCGCCCATTGCCCCATGGAACCTATCCGCCATGTAACTCTCTTCCCGCATTCAGGGGACGCCCCAAACGGGGCGCCCCGTGTCATTACTGTGCCAGGGACTTCAGGTACTCCTGGGCATCGCCGGCATCCTGATCGATGGACTCATCTCCCAGGTCCACCTGGTAGGGCTGCTTGCGATACAAAATGTCGTACATGCAGGGTACCACGAATAGGGTCATAAGGGTTGCATACAACAGGCCACCGGCCACCACAAGAGCCATGCCCAGCTCCATAGAGGACCCGATGGCGTTGCTGAATATCATGGGCAGCATAGCCAGGATGGTGGTGAGGGCGGTCATGAGCACCGGACGCAACCTGGTCTTTCCTGCGGCGATAAGGGCGTCGCGTTTGTCAAGGCCTCCCAGACGCAGCTGGTTGATGTAGTCCACCATGACGATACCGTTGTTAACCACCGTGCCCATGAGCACCGCAAATCCCATAAGGGAGAGCATGCTGATGGGCTCTCCCGCGAACCACAGGGCAAAGAAGCCGCCGGTGAAGGCAAGGGGCACCGTGAGAATCACGATAAAAGGTGAGAGCAGGCTTTGGAACTGGGCCACCATGACCAGGTAAATCAGGATCAGGCCCAGCAGCAGCATGAGCATCATGTCGGAAAGCATGGTGTTGATGTTCTCGAGCTCTCCGCCGTAGGAGATGGTGTATCCAGAGGGAAGGTCAATCTGGTCAAGCAGGCCAGTAAGCTCTCGGGAGAGCAGGGCGTTATTGTACCCTTCGTCAACCGATGCGGTCACCTGCATGGTCATGTTGCCGTTGGTGTGGGAAATGCTGGTGGAAGCGAACGTCTGCTCTACCGTGGCAAAATCCGACAACATGTAGGTGGTTGACTCCCCGGTCTGCTGATTTGTGATGGTGATGGGGGTCTCAAGCAGGCTCTCCTTGGTGATTGGATCAAGCTCGTCTACCACGGTGACGTCAAGGGTGCGGCCGTTGTATCTCATCTGGGCGGCAGTGCCCGACTGCTCCATCTGCCCGGCCAGGTCCTGATAAAGCTGGGCCACCGTATAGCCAGCCTCGGACAGAGCCTCCTTATCCACCACCAGATGCAGCTCCGCGGCCGCATCCTCCATCCCGTTGTCGATATCGGTGTATCCCTCCACTTGGCCCACCATATCCATCACATCCTGGCTGATTTCCAGAAGGGTGTCCTTGTCTGGACCAGTGAGGGTGATGGACAGGCCGCTGCCAAGCATGGAGGACATGCTATCGGCGGCATCGGCCTGGGTGACAACGGTGCAGTTGATGCCAGCGGTCGCCGCCAGCAGATCCTCCTGAATCCGATTAATCTCCCGCTCCGTGTCAACATCGTCCGTAACAGTCAGATACAGGATGAACCCTGAGACGGAATCCGTCTTGGCCTCCATGTTGGAGATCATGGACATGCTTGCCGCGCCGTCCATCATGCCCACGTCCTGCACGCCTTCGACAGACAGAGCCGCGTCAATGACCTGGTCTCCTATACGGTACGCTTCGTCACGAGGGGTATCCTCCGGCAGCATGACCGTCACGGACACCACCGAGGTGGTCATATTGGGAATCAGGGTGATACCCGTGTTCAAGGCGCCTGCAAGGGCAACCACCAGCAACACCACAGCCAGACCCAAAGGCAGGACCTTGCGACGTAGAGCGAAGGCCAGAGCCTTACCATAGATGTCCTTGACCCGCTCCAGCCAGGGGATCATCTTGGGGGTGTGATTGGCGAACAGCCAGGAAGACAGGGTGGGAACCAAGGTCAGGGCCACCAGCAAAGACGCCGCTAGCACATAGGACAGAGACAGGGCAAAGGGCAGCAGCATCTGGTTGACCAGGCCGGTGGTAAACACCACGGGCAGGAACACGCACACGGTGGTCAAGGTGGAGGCCACCACCGCGCCAGCAATCTGCTTGGCACCCTGGACCGCCGCACGGGGCGCGGACATGCCCCGAGAGCGAAGACGGTAGATGTTCTCCAGCACCACAATGGAGTTGTCCACCAGCATGCCAATGGCAAGGGCAAGGCCGGAGAGGGACATGATGTTAATGTCGATGTTGGTGAAATACATGAGCACCAGGGCGCACAGCACCGAGAAGGGCATGGAGATGGCCACGATAACGGTGGGGCGCCAGTCCTTCAGGAACAGCGCCAACACAACCACGGCCAAAAACGCGCCCAGAAGCAGGGACTTGAGGATGGTAATGATGTACACGCCAATGTAGGACCCGGTGTCATCCATGATTACCAGGTCAAGATTGTCGTAGCGCTCTCCCATGTCCGCGATGGCCGCACTCACCAGCTTGGACACGTCGGAGGCAGAGGCGGTGGAAGTCTTGAAGACGGAGAGCACCACACCAGCGTTTCCGTTGATATTGGTATAGGAGTCCCCTGCGTTATCAATCAGGGTGATATCGGCCACGTCACCCAGGTAAATCTGGCCGATGCCCTCAACATACACCAAGGGCATGGCGGCAAGTTCCTCCGGAGAGGTCATCTCGTCACCCACCCGAAGAAGCCACTGGCCGTCCGATTCGTCATCAATATATCCAGCGGGCATGGAGAGGTTCTGGGCATAAATAAGCCCGGAGAGGTTTTCCACCGTCAGCAGGCCGTCCAGATTGGCAGCGTCAATTGCTTGCTGCCGAGCGTCCTCGTACTGCTCGCGGGCGTTGTCAAGCTCCGCCTGAGACTGAGCCAGGGCGGATTGTGCCGAAGCGAGCTGTGCCGTGCCGCTCCCTATGCTGGCGGCGGCGCTGTATCCGCCAGTCTGGACCTGAGCAAGCTGATCCTGATACTCCCCAAGGGTAGCCGATGCCTCTTCCACCTGAGCGTCAAGCTGTGCCGATGCGACCTCAAGCTGCGCCCTCTGTTCCTGGAGAGCCGCAAGCTGCTCCTGAAGAGCTGCGGAGGTCTCAGGGTCAAGGTCCCCAATCTGCTCGAGGGTCTGCTCCATCTGGGCGATGGCAGCATCAAGAGAGGCAATCTGGGCGGCCATGGACTGCTTTTGGGCAGAAAGGGTGGTAACGAGGCTGGTCTGGGCAGCAACGGCGGTGGTCAGGGCAGATTCCGCCTGGCCAAGCTGGTCATACGTGTTTGAAGCAGTACTGGTCAGATTGGCCTGCTCGGCCTGTACCTGGGCCTGAGCGGAATCTAAAGACGCCTGACCCTCGTCAATCTGGGCTTTGGCATCTGCAAGCTGATCGTTGACCTGGGAGAGCATCTGATTATTGACCTGGTCAATCTTGTCCTGATTCAGACGCACCTCCACCGATTGGCTCACCAGACCGGTGGCAGAAACGTCGGCAACCCCGTCAACCCGCTCCAACTCGGGAATCACCGTATTTTGAACCTGGTCCGACAGAGCATAAATGTCGTCGGTTTCGGATCCCACCGCGATGTACATGGTGGCCATCATGCTGTCAGGGGATATTTCGAGCAGGTTTGGAGTTGAAGCGCTATCAGGCAGACTGCTCTGGGCGCGGTTCAAAGCCGAAGTGACCCGAACCATGGCAGAATCCATGTTGGTGCCGTCCTCGAACTCCAAAAAGATCATGGAGTAGTTATCCGCGCTGGTGGACTGGACCGACACCACTCCGGTCACCGTCCCAAGGGACCCCTCGAGCACATTGGTGACCTCCGACTCCACGTTTTCCGCCGAGGATCCTGGATCTGTGGTGATCACCGCCAGATACGGGATGTCCATCTTGGGAAGCAGGTTGGTGGACATCTTGGTGACGGACACCGCACCAAAAATCAGCACGATAACGACAGCCACGATAATGACGAATGGCTTTTTTACGCTGAACCGAGAAAGCATGAAGGGTCCTTTTCTGTTCTGAAGCGCCGAGCGGATGCACGAAACGCCCAATGACAAGACGAAATCGGGCCGGAGAACATGCCCCGGCCCGATTCTATTAGTGGATACGTAGCAACATTCTAGTTGCTTATAGCATAGGACGCTTCGTCATCATGCCTCATGCCGCCATGTTTACGAAACGTAATACACCGTCAACGGCTTATTTCTCCTGACTACTTGGTGCCGAAAATGCGGTCTCCCGCGTCGCCTAGACCAGGCACGATGTAGGCGTTCTCGTTCAGGCACTCATCCACGGCCGCCACAAAAATGTCAACGTCGGGATGGGCATCCTGCAGGGCTTTGATTCCCTCAGGCGCAGCTACCAGATGCATGCAGCGGATATCGGTGACACCCCGGGACTTGAGGGCGTCCACCGCGTCAATGGCAGACCCGCCGGTTGCCAACATAGGGTCAACCACAATGACCTTGCCCTTCTCTATCCCCTCGGGCATCTTGTAATAATACTCAACTGGCTGGTGGGTCTCTTCGTCACGATACATGCCAATGTGGCCCACCCGAGCGGTGGGCAGAATTGCCTGCAGGCCATCCACCATGCCAAGGCCTGCTCGAAGAATAGGCACGATGGTGATAGGAGTATCCGCAAGCATGGCGAAGGTGGACGAACAAATGGGGGTCTCGATCTCCACCTGTTTGGTCTCAAGATCGCGGAAGACCTCATAGCCCATAAGGGTTGAAATCTCGTTCAGCTGGGTGCGGAAGTCCTTCGTAGATGTTTCCTTGCGACGCATGCGAGAAAGCTTGTCGGTAATTAGGGGATGGTCGAACACGTACACCTGACTCATAGGTCCTCTTTTCGATCCGGTTGGGCTAATCGCTTGGCTGATTATAGACCTGTCCTGGCAAAAAGGGTCCGCCATCCCATGTCCAATCTGGGAAAACCTGCCTATAATTACCCGCGGAATGCCCCCGGAATAGATTGGAGTAATTGTGACAAAAGCTTCCATCGAAACGCCCACCATGGGCGCGCAAGACACCCCGGACGCCATCTACGACGCGCGGGAGCTCGGTACGGGTAAGACCGTTATCCTCGGTGTTCAGCACATGTTCGCCATGTTTGGCGCAACCATCCTGGTGCCTATCCTTACCGGTCTCTCTGTATCCGCAACCCTACTCTTTGCAGGCCTGGGCACCCTCCTGTTCCACTTCGTCACTAAGGGGAAGGTCCCTGCGTTTCTGGGCTCATCCTTCGCCTTTTTGGCTGGTTACGCTCTGATTGCGCCCAACAAGGAAGCCGACCTCCTCCCCTATGCCTGCCTTGGCGTTGCCTGCGCGGGTCTGCTGTATCTGGTGCTCTCCCTGCTGTTCAAGGTGTTCGGCGCACGCAGGGTCATGCGTTTCTTCCCTCCCATCGTAACCGGCCCTATCGTTATTGCCATCGGCCTGATTCTGGCATCCTCCGCCATTAACAACGCCTCCACCAACTGGCTTATTGCCGTGCTTGCCGTTGCCGTGATCATCGTGTGCAACATCTGGGGCAAGGGTATGATCAAAATCATCCCTATCCTGATTGGCGTCATTGTCTCCTATGCCATTGCCGCCTGCCTTGGCGAAGCGGACTTTACCGCCGTGGCTGAAGCCAAGTGGATAGGCCTGCCCGTCCTGTGGGAGAACACCGCCCTGTCCATCTTTGGTGCCGAATTCAACTCCGGACTGGCCCTGACCGCCATCATCGGCATCATGCCCATCGCCTTTGCCACCATGATCGAACACATCGGAGACGTCTCCGCCATCAGCTCCACCGTCAACCGCAACTACATGGCCGAGCCTGGTTTGCACCGCACCCTGCTTGGCGACGGCCTTGCCACCATCATCGCCTCCCTGTTTGGCGCACCCGCCAACACCACCTATGGCGAAAACACGGGGGTTCTGGCCCTGACCAAGGTATTTGACCCCCGTGTGGTACGTATCGCCGCAATATTCGCCGTTGCCCTCAGCTTCTGCCCCAAGTTCGCCGCCATTATCGGCTGCATACCTGCCTGCGTTATCGGCGGTGTGTCCCTGGTGCTTTACGGCATGATTTCCGCTGTGGGCGTTCGCAATCTGGTCGAGAACCATACCGATTTCACCAAGACCCGCAACGTGCTCGTTGCCGCCGTCATTCTGGTGCTCTCCATTGGCATCTCCTATTCCGCCGCCGGCGCAATCTCCATTACCCTGGGGTCTTTGATCATCAGCTTCTCTGGCCTTGCTGTGGGATCTCTAGTGGGTATCATCCTCAATGCGCTTCTCCCCGGCGCCGACGATTACGATCCTCTGGCCGGTGCCGACAAATCCGGCGATGCCGAACCTCAGGCGCAGCATCTGCCCCTGGAATGCTAACGAGCCCTTAAAATGCGCGAATAGAGATACCGCTCAACGCAACGAGAGCTGACCCTCATACCCCGATACACAAACCCCCGCTCGAATCTGCCTAAAAGAATCCAATCTTTGACCCGGGCGCTCGACGGGGGTTTCTCTGTTACTGGCTACAGATATATGTGCATCGGCAAGGGTTCTTCAGAACTGAAATTCACGAGCTTGCTCCAAAACCAGCGCCGTTTCCGTTGCCCGAGCCTGCACCCTTGCCATGATAACCGGCGCCGTTGCCCTGATTCCCGGTTCCTTGATGATCAGACTCCTGACCATGATGTCCCACACCTTGATTTGACCCAGTTCCTTGACCATGACCAGCTCCATATCCGGATCCGCAGGAAACGCCCAGCAAGTCCAGGGTCCCGCCTGCCTGAAGGATTCTGTTCCTCAACTCCGACATGGTCATTCCCGCACAATCCTCAAGGGTCAGCGAGGGATCAAGGTCCATCAATTCCTGGGCGGCCAAGTACCTTCCCGCCCCCATTCCAGCGGCCTGGGCCTGCCGCATAGTCTCCTCATCCACCTGAACACAGGTTGCGGGATATTGGCTGGATTCCAACGCACCGATGCATACTCCCTGCAGTTCTTGAGCCTGGCGACCGTCTTCTGAGGACACGCTCACCGCCAACGCCTGGTCAACCTGGCTTTCCTGGGCAAAAGAATCCGTCCAGGACACCACGTCGGCCATTGCCTGGTCCGCTGGTTTATGCACCAGATTAAGCTGCTCTGCAGCACGTACGCCGTCCTCATTCAGCCCTCGCACTGCCACAACTCGGTCGAACCTGTTCACCTCCAGCTGGAAGGAGGGGTTCATGTCCACATCTATTAGCGCCGTAGGCGTGGCATATACCTGCCAGCCTCCAAACAAACCGAGGGCAAACACAAGGCAAGCGGCGGCCGCAGCAAAGGCCCGCCAAGGCCCGCGACGCTTCCTTGGGAAAGGGTGGCCCAAAAGAGTCAGAGGATCTTTCGAGGCGGTATCTGAAATGCCCATCTCACCGTGGGAGAGCCCTGTTTCAGCGGATTCACCAGTGTGGGAAAGAATGAATGAAAGGGTTTCCTCTTTCACCTGCTCGGGGACGTGAATGGAGCAAAACGCATACTGCACCCTTTGCTCGAGTTCTCTATCCCGTTGGATCTTTGGCATGTCCTCACCTCCCCAGCATCTTTCTCAATTGCTTCTTACCGCGGGATATCCATGAATACACGGTGTTCACCGGGGCGCCCATGATCTGGGCAATCTGGGGAGCAGGCATCTCCTCCACAATCGCCAGATAGACGGGGGTGCGAGGAGGATCATCAAGGGATTGGATTGCCTTAAGCACCTCTTTGACCCCCTCCTGAGACTCCATCGCCCGGTCAGGCTGATCCTCCTCAGCCGCAGGCCAGTACGCCCCCTCATCAAGGACGGATTCCGCTCTACGGGCGTTTCTTCGTGCCACATCGGTGCATGCATTCATGGCCACGCGCAACAGCCACGCCTTCACATGCTCCTGGGATTGAAACGACACATTGGTGTGGGTCGCATACTTAAGAAATGTCTCTTGAAACACATCCTGGGCATCCGCATAGGAAACGCAGCGCACCACGCAAACCCGCCAGACATCATCCCCCCAGCAGGCAATCGCCCGTTCTATTTCCTGTGCACTTCTCATGAATCAACAGCAATAGGCTGGCATTTGGCCCGGAAAACGCAGGGCCTCAAGCTGCTGCCTATCGCCAGCAACCGCCGCCGCAACGGCCATTGCCGTTGCCCTGACCGTTACCATTACCCTGGCCGTTGCCCGTACCGTTGCCCGCACCATTGCCCGTACCATTGCCATTGCCCATCCTGGCAGGGCAGGTGCCATCTTCATAGTTGTCACAAACGCCGTCTTCGTCCTCATCAACATAGTTGACGCCAGCGCACATGCCAGCCCCGTATCCACCGCAATAACCAGCACCATTGCCGGATCCTGAACCCAAGGCACAATCAGAAGGGCACTCGGCAGTGCCAAGATTATCACACACGCCATCAGAATCAGCATCAACGTACTTCACGCAGGCTGATGCAGAATCGGCGGCTGTTCCAGCTTGGGGCTCCACCCCTGAAGCGCCTGAAACCGCAAACGCAGCAGTAGGGATAACGAGAACCGCAGCAGCCAATGCAGCGACAATACCAGTGGTCTTTTTCATGATGGTCCTTTCAGTATCTGTTGCCTTTGCCTCAAATACGAAGGCCCTGGAGTAATCCTTGCAACAATGTTCAACTTCTTTGAAAATCTCGCAGTATTACCGCTCCCTATTGTGCTGCATGGTTATCCGCTCAAGCTCCTGGATGGTGGGAGGAGTCCAGGTAACCGCATCAGCCCCCGCCTCAATGGTTTCCTGCATAGATTCATCGGTGGGACCTGCAGAAGCAATGATGGGCAATCCCGGTAGCATCTTCCTCAACTCTCGGACAATTTTTGGCGTGTCCTTTGCCGCAGCCACGTTAATAATGCGTGCGCCCGCGGCAATCTTATCCACCAGATCCGAATCAATCCTGTCGGCAGTAAGAATGACAGGGATGTCAATGCTGTACGCCATCCTGTGAATCAGCTCTGCGGAACTGGTCATGTTCACCACCACACCGCTTGCGCCCTGCATCTCCACCTCGACCGCCAACTCAATGGCGCGGATTCCGCTGGTCAGAGTTCCAGCGACACCTACAACCACCGGACGTTCCGACACGTTGATCAAAGCCTGGCTAATTGCTGGCTGACAGGTAAAGGGAGCCACAGCAAATACCGCATCGGCATTACAGTTCCTAATGATGTAAGGGTCCGTACTAAACACGAGAGACTTGACCGTATGGCCAAACAGGTCAATCCCTGGCGCCTGCTCAAACTGGGGCGGCAGCGGCACTGCAACCTTGCGATACTCGGACTCTATCTTCTTTGGCCCGTCAATCTCTCCGGACAGGTACATCTCGATGTAATTACGCTCTTCCCTCAGGGTAAGCGTTCGCTTCGCCGCCTGAATCTGCTCCTCCGAAGGAGTGATCCCCAATGCTTCCAATGCACGACGAAGCCGTTGTTCCATATATACCAACCCTTCTGGACGGCTGATTTCGTGGCAGCGAATCAGAAAAAACCAAGCCAACAGAAATGTAATTAAGGATTATAGAATCGTCAAGAACGCATTTTTGTCCCATTCGTCAATGAGGGCAACCTGTAACTATTCCCATCAAAAACCACGGTGAACAGTCAAAGAATGCAGCCTTGACGTGGGATTATCGGACAAAAACCAAATACTCATTCAATCCCGGGGCCCGCCCGTCATCCCTATACCTGAGCACCTGGTCCACACCCGTTTGAGCCCTCACGCTCATGATGAGCTCATCAATCTCCTGGTCGCAAAAATGATGGCAGTATCGACACGCCCCAGGATCTCCCTGCCAGCCCAAGATCCAATCCCCCTGCTCAAGATCCGCCTCCTGCAGCCACTTCAGCCCACCAGAAAGCGCCCGCTCATGACTCT
>JAQXQN010000038.1 GCA_029101185.1 Eggerthellales bacterium
AGGTTGTCGCAGCGCTCCATGAAGCCGCAGCTCGCGAGCTCCGCGACGAGCACGCGGTTGAGCTTGCGCTCCTCGACGAGCTCGAGCTTGCGGATGTCGGCCTCCGGGTAGCGCAGCTTGGCCCTCTTGGTGAGTCCGGACACCTTGTCCGTGACGAACTGGGAGTAGGCCTCGTCCACCGCCGCCTGGAGCCTGTCGGCGAAGGCCATGCCCATGCAGACGGAGTCGTCCTGGGCCTCGAGGGACCTGACGAGCTCGGCCGCGCCCATCTCGCGCAGCTTCGCCTTGGTCTGGGTGTCGACGTTCATGCTAGTTGCCTCCGTAGTAGTCGGCGCCGCGCACGTAGCCGGTCGCCTGTGCGTCGGCCTCGGCTGCGGCGGCTATCTTGTCCTGGTTGGTCTCGAGGATCGGCTTGACGTGGGCGTAGCGCGGGCTGCGCACGCCGGAGTCCAGGGCCATCCTGCAGGCGGCTTCCACGCGCTGCGCCTTGTACTTGTTCGTCAGGCGCAGCACCGCCAGGCAGGCGTCGTAGCCCTGCTCCTCGAAGCGCACCGACTGGAAGACGCGCTCGACCACGGCGGCGCAGTTGGGGCCGACGCGCCCGGCCCAGGCGCGGATGCGCCCCGCGTCCCAGTCCTGGTAGCCGTGCTTGGCGGGCATGTGGGAGTCGACGGTGGAGTACCGGTTGGTGACGTAGGGCGGGAACAGGGGGTGCGTCGCCAGGCGCTCGCCGCCCTTGTAGACCTCGAGCGTCGTCTGCGTCACGCGCAGGTCGACCTCGTCGCCGACGTGCAGGTGGCTCACCGAGTAGTGGTTCTTCGCGTGGCTGACGTGGCAGTTGGGCTTGACCTTGCGGCCGTAGAACCAGTGGGCGATCTCGTAGGGGACCGCCGGCAGCGGGCGCAGCTGGCCGCGCTCCTCGGACTCGAAGCACAGCCTGCGCGAGCCGGCGCGCTTCTGGAAGGGCTCGGCGTTGTAGTCCTCGAGGGCCGCGGCGACGGCGTCCCTGAGCGCCTGGAAGCTGGTGAACACGGTGTTGCGCAGCCTCGCTATCACCGCTGTGGCGATGTTGCCCACGGTGTTCTCGACGCTGGGCTTGTCCTTGGGCTTGCGCACGCGCCCCGGCATCACGGCCGCGCAGTAGTGCGCCGCCATGTCCTGGTAGGCCTCGTTGAGGACGACCTCGCCCTCCCTGGGGTGCCTCGTGACGCCCGTGCGGAGGTTGTCGCAGGTGATGCAGGCCGCGCTGCCGCCGAAGTACTCGAACATGTGGACGTGGCACAATAGCCAGGTGTCCTGCTTCATGTCGAGTGTGGGCTCGACGTAGGAGTAGCGGCTGAACGGCAGCGTCCCGACGAACAGGTAGACCGTGGTGAGCTCGCCGGTGTCGGGGTCCGCGAGCTCCATCGTGGGCCCCGACCAGTCCACCTCCACGATGCGGCCGGACTTGTGGCCGACGCGGCTGGTGACGTTGCTCTTCACGGCGAAGGCCCTGTAGAGCTTGCAGAAGCGGTCGTAGCCCATGTGGGGCGCCCTGGCCTCGGCGCACTCGTCGACGTACTCGGCGTGCAGCAGCTTCAGCGTGACCCCGGTCTTGGCGAGCTCCTTGTGGACGCGCTCCCAGTCCGGCAGCGCGTAGGCGGGCTCGTGGCGGTTGCGCTCGGGGAACAGCAGCCTGTAGACGGCCTCGTCGCTCATGTCGGCGACGTCCTGGTACGCGATGCCCATCTCGCCGGCGGCGTCGAGGGTGTCCGCGACCCCGTGCTCGCTGAAGCCCTTGATCTTCGCGATGGACGTTCGCGACATCCCTCCCGCGTGCAGCTGCAGTATCCTCTTCGCCTTAATCTTGTTCGCCATGCTCTCTCTCCTTTCGACTCGGTTGCACGGCGAGTCGAAGGGTAGCAAGATCCTGCTGATGGCGAATAACGCTGCTGCTCAAGGGGAATATCGCAGATGAGCGGACTCCTGCTCAAAGTGAATATCGGGCCTGCGCGAAGCCCCTAATACTCATGAAGACCAATCTGCGCAACATCTACCACAAGGCGGGGGTTGCGGACCGCTAGCAGCTGATCGACAGGTTTAGGGCGTTCACCGACCTCCATTGACGTGGCCGCAGGTGGCGCTGGTGACGACAAGGCGAGGGCCCGGCACAAGAAAACGGCGCCCCAAGCAAGGGGCGCCGTTGTTGTCGCACAGGCGACAAGAGGAGGGGAAAGGGAAAGGAGGATGGTCGATTAGGACTAAGCCTTCACGTCCTCATACACGCCGGCAAGCTGCTCGCCAAGGCACTTGCCTTCAACCAGGCAGCGACCATGGGAGTTGCCCTGGACGTTGATGGGGTAGTCGTATGCGTACATGTTGCCGGAGCAGTTTCCAATGGCGTACAGACCACCCACGGGGGTTCCGTCAGCCTTGAGAACCTCAAAGTTATCGGAGATCTGGATTCCTCCGACAACCGCCAGCAGGCCAGGGGCGACCTTGGTTGCGTAGAAGGGGCCGTCTTCGATGGGGAAGAGGAAATGGGACTCCTTGTAGAAGTCGGTGTCCTCTCCGGCATGACACAGCTCGTTGTAGCGCGCGATGGTTGCCTTGGCGGTCTCAGCGTCCACGTCAAGCTGGGCAAGGAGCTCGTCGATGGTGTCGGCCTTCTTATAGTTGTCGGGGTTGTCGGTCACGCCTTTCTCCACGGACTCGGCATGGGAGGCAGAGGCGTCGGCGGGAGTGGATCCCACAGGGCGGAAGCTGTCCCAGAACATACCGCCGCCGTACTCCAGAGACGCAGTGTTGTCGTCCTTGAAGTGGGAGTCGAAGATGGACCAGCAGTGATCATAGCCGCCATTGACCATGGTGCCCACGCACTTGCCCTGAACCCAGGTGGCCTCATTCATGAAACGCTTACCATCGGGGCTGATGAACAGGAAGGGACCATGGTACACGGCCGCCGCCTGGGGATGCATCATGGTGGGCCAGGGACCGTCCTGGAAGGCGCCGCCCACCCAGGCGGCCATATTGTGACCGTCGCCCACGTTGTCCTTGTCGGAGCACAGGCGGGTCATGACCTTCTTGGCAATGGGAGCAAACTCCTCGATGTACTCGTCGTTGTAGGACACGTCACCGGTGGCGAGCACGACGCCCTTGGAGGCGTTGTACTGCACGTACCCGTCAGCGGTCTCGCAGATAGCGCCAGTAACGTTACCGGATTCGTCGGTGACCAGCTGCCTTGCGGGGGACTCGAAGACAAACTCGGCATTGCCGGTTTCCTTGGCGCGCTCCATGAACAGGTACTCGATATAGGTGGCGATATTGATGGCGTCGCCAGTGAGCTGGCCTCCATAGATCATGTGGTAGCAGGAAATCTCAGGATGCACGGTGGAATTGGATCCCACGGTGACCATGCACTGGGCGCCGTCGGACTCGGCGACATCCAGCAGCCAGTTCATGCAGCGCTCGGACTCGCGGAACCACTTGCCCACCAGGGACTCGCGGCAACGTCCGCCGCACGTGGAAACCCAGCGCTCCATCTCCAGAGACTTGTCGAAATGCAGATTCAGGGCATCCAGGGCACGAGAAGCAATAGCGCCAGTGCCGCCGACGCCATGGCCGTTGAGCACGGCATCCTTCTCAACCAGAGTGACCTTGGTGCCGTTTTCTGCAGCATTGAGAGCGCAGCAGGTACCGGAATAGCCGCCACCAATAATCAGCACCTCAGTATCAACGGTGCTAGCGATGTCGGTAATGGGCTCGGGAACGACCTCCCAGGTGTGCTTGGCCCCGCCTTGGGCGGCCCCTTCGGAAGCAGCCTCCTCGGTGGATTTGGGGCTGCAGCCCATCATGCTCAAAGCAGCGGCGCCAGCAGCCCCAACAGCGGCTCCCTTGAGCAGATCGCGACGGGAAAGACCCTTGTTTGCGATGTTTGCCATTTGATTCCCTCCTAGTAGAAATCCTTTCATTCTGTTGTCGTGGCAACGCAGGAAAAGATACCTAGCACAAGGGAAAACAGCACCCCATATAACGTGTCATTTTCATCAGTCCATAGGTTGTTTGAACCCCCCCAATGTAGGTTGGCATACAAATAACCCATGTCTGACCTGGAGATTTGCAGGTAGTCCAAGCGAGTAGTCCAGGCTAGCAACCCAACACTGCGGCCCCGGACTCCCAAACTAGCCCGGATTGGCCCGTCAGCCCCGTGCCAGCCCTTATCCCAGCAGGTCCACAAGCTCCTGCTTGGAATGGACGTTCATCTTCCGGTAGATGTGCTTGAAATGGCCTCGAACCGTGTTCTCGGAGATGAACAGCTTCTTTGATATGGCCGCCACGGTGTTCCCCTTGAGGATCAAATCCAGCACCTCAAGCTCCCGAGGGCTTAAAGGTTCAGTGGCAAGAGAACCAACAACCGCAAGGCCTGAAGGGCCTTCGGTGGCAGATGCTCCGGCAGCCCGGCCCCCTTCGTCATCAGCGGATGCGCTAGCAGGCAGGTTCGTTTCCTCATCACTGGTCGCATCCGCGACTAGCGCCGCACCCTTATGCACCTCGTCTCTCCGGGTGTCGGGTTGTGGGCTATAGTCCAGGGCGCAGTCCACTGCACGCTCCGTTGCCTGGCGCTTGCGGGCCCTACCTGTGGAGATAAGAAACATCACTACCGCCATCAGGTACACGCACGCAAACAGCACCTCGATGGCCAGGGTGGCATCCAAAATCCCCTTGGCGCCGATCTTCGCCCCGACCACGTCTCCTAAAAGCAGACTCAACAGTGTGGGGCACACGCATATGACGTACACCATCGCCGAGTTATACGATTGGCGGGAGGCATAGATGGCGCAGGTGATGAGCAGAAACAGATTCAGCACCTCAAACCCGAACATTATCGCGCCGTGTACCAGGCCAAAGGACGCTTCGCCAAGAAACGTAGGCATCAGGCACGCGGCGGTGATCAGGGGAAACAGGTACTGGTACATCCGCATCACGTTGATCCCCTCGTCGGAGAGGAGCTCGATTCCCGCAACCAGAAGCGCAGCGGCCCCCATGGCAATCATGACCACCCAGGACGATCCCGCGGACTCAGGGGCAAGATAGCCCACGATTCTCCATACGAAACCCAGCACGCACACGCAAAACACGGGCTTCCACGTATTCCTGACCAAGATGAACAGGTCAGCTCGCCTCATGGGCCTCACCTGGTAGGGTTCGATTTCTGATAACGAAGCGTGCAGGGCCCAGGCGGCGGCGGAAGGCAGGGCCACTACGGCAAGAAGCACCGTCCACTCTAGGGGCAGGTTTAAAACCATCACGCAGATGACCGACGAAAGGGCGCAGGACAGGGGGATATAGATGGTGGTGCGGGTGGACCCCTCTGAGGCGTAGAAGCTCTGCCACATCACGTAGAACCACCCGCAGGACCCGCCCACCAGCAGGGCGGAAAGCAGGCAGGCGGCAATGGTGTACTCCCCGTAGAAGAAGGCCAGGTAGTACATGAGGGAGCCTGCCGACATCATAACCCCCGCAGCAAAGGCGGAATTCGGGGGGAACCAGCAACGGTGACGCATGACCGCGGCAACCGCCAAGCAGGACAGGATCGTGACCAGCTGCTTGAAGAAGGAAAAGAGCGCCAGGTCTGTAGCGAACCCCTCAACCGGGCTTGTCAGCGACACGAAGGCAGCCGCCCAGAAGAAGGCGAAGCCAAGGTGGTTCCATTTTAAGCCGCCCGCTAGGGCGCGGGCTTTCGCAAGCGACATGGCCCCTCCCAATCTCACGTCGCGCGGTCACGCGACCGTTCAAATCAAAGGTGAACAGTATACCCCTTGGAGCCTTTGTGCCTCTAAAGACTGCAGGAATCTGGCTATTCGTAGGCGGTGGGTGTCACCCGCATTCGGCAAGGGCCCCCTACTCCTTACGCCCCATTCTTGGAGTTGGCCAGGTTTGCCATGTCCTTTAGCGCCGCGTCACTGAACCCTTCGCTATATGCACTGGGAATAACCACGGTTCCGCCACTGTTGCGAACACTCTCGTAGAGCAGGTGCATAGTGCGCAGGCGAAGGGCGACCTCATTGTCCTGGTACTGGTCCGCTGCCTCCACCAGCATGCTAGAGATGTCCTTCTCCACCTCCGCCAGAACCATACGGGCGTTTTTCTCCCGCTCCGCCTGGGCTTCTGCGCTCATGGCCTCCTGCAGGCTCTCGGGGATGACGATGTCTCGGATTCCCACGGATAGGATGGTGATGCCCCACGGGGCGGTCATCTCCTCAATGACCTCCTGAAGCTCCGCGTCTATCTGCTTGCGCCGAACCGCCACCTCGGAGGCGGATGCCCGGCCTATTGCGTCGCGGAGGGCGGTTTGAGCCACAAGCGAGACGGAGTTGTAGTAGTTCTCCACCTCCAGGGCGGCCTTTTGCGCGTCCCATACCATCCAGAACAGTACGGCGTCTACGTTGATGGGCACCAGGTCCGCGGTGAGGGTTTCCTCGGCGGCGAATCCGGTGAGCATGACGCGCTGGTCTACGGTGAGGGCGGCGGATTCAATGAAGGGGATGGTGAAGTACAGCCCCGGGCCTTTGACGCGGCTGAACTTTCCCAGCCTGAGGATCACCACCTTTTCCCATTGCATGGCTATATGGATGGAAAGGCTTGCTACTATTGCTGCGCAGCAGGAGACAACCAGGGCCGTGGTGGTAAAGCCCCCCTGGATCTCATGGGCAATTCCAAGCGAAGCGCCCAGGGTGACCGTGAATACGAGGATGGAGAAGAGTACGGCGGAGTTGCGGGATGCCCGCTTCTCCACGTGGGAGTTGTACTTCTCTATGGGTGGCTTTCGGCTTGGCTCCGGTTTGGGGGATCGCTTCATGAGAGCTCCTTGTTCTTGTATCCCATGGCCACATCCATCATGCGCAGCCTGACCTCATCAAGGGACAGGCCCATGCTCATGCACCGCTTGATGCAGTCTTCAATGGTGGCGTCCACGGCGCTTGACATGTCGTCGTCAAGCATGGCGGCGTTCTCCTTCACGAACACGCCGCGGCCGTGCACGGACTTCACGTAGCCCGCCTGCTCAAGGTCTACGTAGGTCTTTGACACCGTGTTGTAGTTGATCGACAGCTCTGCCGCCAGGCTCCTGACGCTTGGCAGCTGCTCCCCGCTTTTGTAGTGGCCGGTTTTGATCAGATAAATGAAACGGTTGCGCAACTGGACCCAGACCGGAAGGCCAGACGAGGCATCGATCTCAAACAGTTTGGGCACCGCTTCACCCTTCCTTTTGTTGTTTCCGAACGCTCCAATCATACCTGTTGGCGAAAGGGTGTCCGGGGAAAACTCCTTACAGAATCAGTGCAAGCCTGCGCAGACCACGCAGACCCTCAGCGCCAGGCCTCCGATGATGCAGGCCACGTCCGCAAGCGCCACGCTGCTGCCGTCCTTAGTGTAGAGCGACCACACGCTAGCGGCAAAAGGCGCGCCTATTCCCAGTCCGAGCACGCCTATGGTCAGCCAGGATGACAATGGCGAGGCGAACAGGACCCCCACCGAAAGGGCCGCCGCGCCGCCTTTCAGCCATGCGGAGCAGACCAACCCCGCAAGGCACAGTGCCTCGAACACCACCAATCCGCCGTGGATGGCCTGAAGGGCCGGGCCGCTTGCGCCAAGTGCCCACTGCTCTCGGGAGAACGATGCCACAAGAAGGAACGCGGATGTTCCCATGGAGAGGGCGGAGCACACAAACAGGGCGGGGATAAAGGGGGTGTTCCAGAAGGGCACCGCCACTAGGTTCTGCAGGAATAGGCCTGTATACGCCATCACGCACAGGGAGGCGGCAACGCAGAGGGCTTCAAGGGCTGCTTTCACTCGGCCCGGGATGTCTCTGGGGAGGGAGAGCCAATCGACGAGGATGAGGGTTCCCGACAATCCCAGGCATGCCAAGAGAGAAAAGGTTCCAAAGGAGATGACGGTGGCGGTGGGCCTGAGCACAAGGTTGATGGCCCGGTCAATTCTTCCCAGGTCAAACAAGAGGCACAGGCATCCCACGGCAAGAACCACGAAACCCACGGTCAACGATCGACGCTTTATGCGTTGTATGCAGGATAGCTGGTCACGACTCCGTTCTGTTACGGCATGGAGCACAAGGCTGTCTGCGCACGCGACTGCCACAAGCCCGGAACCCAGGCCCCCGAGAAACAGGTACAGGATGATGAACTGGCTAAACATCCCCGTCCTTACGTCTTACCCCCGCCTGCGGACAAACCGCCTCTCCTTGTCATGGTACGTGATTCCGAAGGCCTCTGCCAGAGCGCACACGGTCCCGAAGACAAGGTTTCCCACGCCTTGGAAATACCCTGTCGAAGCGTGCTTGCCCATTTCATAGTGCCAGGCTGGCAACCAGGGAAGGATGTGGCCGGTCAGAAATCCGTCCATGACCTCCAGATGAGCTTTTGGCTCGGGGTGCTGTGCGGCAAGACCAGCCACGTGGGACAGAAAGCCCAGCATGATCCCCAGGGAGTCATCGGGCTCTGAGCCCTGCTTGTCCAACGCCAGTCCGTATGAGCGATAGACCGCTCGGACCTCAAGGGTGGCTTGGGAGAAGATGGGGGAGTTTGCCTTGGTGTAGAAGGATTCCCATACAGGGGCCTGGGGCGTCCCCAGTCCGACGAAGAGCCTGAGCCACTCCCGCTTCAGGTCCCCCTCCGCTTCTTCCAGGGTTTCGGGGGTCAGATCGGATAGGTACTCCCTCATCTGGGCCAGTCCGGTTTGGACGAAGGCGTTGTCCTCGCCAAAGGGCGCTTCGTCAAATAGGGCCTGGTCTTGCGCCTGGGCCAGCCATTGGGTGTCCGGCTCTATTTGGATGAGCCGCGCCGCCATGGCAAGGGAGACCTGGATCTCCTGGAGGAGTTGGCGGTCTGGGGTGGAAGAGACGCCCAGGGCGGCGGGCGTGGAGTGGATGTTGGCCGCGGCGCCTGCGCGTGCGGTGGAGTTGTCGGCTGGGATGGTGGGCGTGTCGGTCATGGTACCTCCAGGCGTCGCAACTTTAGTAGCGGAGATGGGGCCAGGGTGTTGGCGGGGGGCTGGAGAGCTTGGGCTTAGAGACCCCCGGGGCCGGGGCGCCCGCCAGCGGGAAGGTGCGGCAGGCGCCCCTGATGGGCTTGTGGTTCGTAGAGAGGCTTACAGCTCGTAGTCGAAGTTGACCACGATCCCGGTCCCCTGGACGGAGGGCTGGGCCTTGGGATGGGGGTTGAGCACCAGGCTGGGGCCGGTGGAATCAGCGGGCAGCGGGGCAACCTCCACGTTGCCCGCTCCATAGGTGGCCTTCAGCTCCTCGATGTCGCCGAAGTCGAGGGCGCGCATGGGGCAGCTGAGGACGCATACGGGTTTGCGGCCTTCGGCAATCTCGGACTGGCACATGTCGCACTTGGATACGGTGCCGGCCTCCTCGTCAAAGGCGGGAACCTCGTAGGGGCATGCGGTAATGCAGGTCTTGCATCCGATGCACACGTCCCGATCCACGGTGACTATGCCGGTCTCGGGGTCCTTGGCGATGGCGCCCACCGGGCAGTTTGCGAAGCATGCGGGGTTTGCGCAGTGGTTGCAGGCCATGGAGACGCGGTAGGCGTAGACGTCCACGGGGCTGTAGAAGCCGGCCTCGGTTTTCTCCCAGGATCCGCCCTGGTAGTCAAACACGCGGCGCCACAGGACATCGGCGGGAAGGTGGTTGCATTCCTTGCAGGCCACCTGGCAGGTCTTGCAGCCGGTGCACCTGGCGGAGTCGAAATAGAATCCGTATTGAGTCATGATCTCCTCCTTCTGGTTACTCGATGCCCACGGGCACGACTATGGGACGGTTCTTGTCGGGGCCAAAGCTCAGGCTGCCGGTGTATTTCTCCACCTGTACCAGGGTGCCGGTCCACGCCTGGCATCCGCCGCCGGAGGACTTGGGCGCCTGGAGCACATTGGGGCAGCCACCGATGTCGATGCCGGTCTCTTCGTCAATCTCAAACCAGGCTCCGTCCTGGAGGGCCACCGCGCCGGGCACGATGGTGGGAAGCACCTTTGCATGGCGCAAAACCTTGCCATAGGGGCTGGTCATGAGCACCGGGTCGCCGTTCTTGATGCCTCGTGCCTGGGCGTCAACGGTGGACATGAAGCACTCCTGGGGGAAGGCCTCCCGCAGGGACACCACGTTGTCGTTGACGGAGTGGGCGCGGCGCAGGGAGTGGGGAGTCCACAGCAGCAGGGGGAACTCGTCTGTCTGGGTGCCGGCGCCCTGCTCGGGATCTCCAATCTGGTACATGGCAATGGGGGCGATGGTGGAGTAACCCACGGAGTTGATCATGTACGCCAGTACGCCGCAGTAGATCTCGAACTTTCCAGACATGGTGGGAAGAGGGCTTCCCTCGGGGTCTGCGATGAAGGCCATGTAAGGCTCAGGGACGAACATCTCTTCAGAGAGCTCTGCCTTAAGGATGCCCTTGTCGCGGAACTCGGCGAAGGTGAACTTGCCCTCCTGGGCCTGCCCCTCGGCGCCGGGGAAGTACTCGGCAATCTCCTCGTCGGTGATGGTGAGCAGCGGGGAGACCTCAAAGGTGGTGCCGTCCATATAGATGGCGTCCCGCACGGTGGCATAGGTGCGCTCGGAGTCGGTCATGGCGTTGACCACCTTGGGGTCAAGTCCCAGACGGCCGGCCAGCTCCTCGGCAATCCAGCTTTCGGGCTTGGACTCGTACATGGGCTCCATGATCTTGTCAAACCATAGGACGGAGGAGAAGTCCCCATGGAACGCCTTGCTGGGTTTCTCCCAGAAGGTGCAGCAGGGCAGCACCACGTCGCAGTACTGGCGGGTGGAGTCGAAGAAGGGGTTGCAGCCCCACACGAAGTCGAAGCCTCGTACGGCCTTGATGCCGTCCATGGTGTCGGGGATCTGGTTCAAACTGGACATGTGGCCGCCAAAGTATGCCGCATGAATGTCCAGCTTGATCTTGCCGCCGGGCCAGCAGTCCCGTCCGTACTCACCGGCAAGGATGCTTCGCCATGTCTCGGCAGGCTCAAGGTTGAGCCAGTCTGCGCCCTGCAGGGTGTCGAACTGAGGGATGGGGTAGAACATGAACACGGGAGAGCCGGCGGGAGCAAGGGGGTTGACGGGGTCTGCCTCTGTAGGGCAGTAATTGCCCGCGAACGTGGTACCGCTGGTGAAGTCCTTAATGCCGGACCAGCCCATGTAATGGCCGGGGGTGCCGATTCCGCCGTGCATCAGCGCCATGGTGTAGAAGGCCTGGGCGAACTGCTCGCCTGCAGGAATCTTGGAAGTGGGCTGGCTGGAGAAGAAGTCAACCTTGTCCACGGAGGCAATCTCCTTTGCCAGCTCGCGAATCTTGGAAGCGGGGACTCCGCAGATGGACTCTGCCCACTCGGGTGTCTTGGG
>JAQXQN010000039.1 GCA_029101185.1 Eggerthellales bacterium
GCCGCGGAGAACTGGGCCCAGCTGGAATAGCACACGCTCTGCCCCGGCGCAGGGGCGTGGATATAGGTGCCGCCGCCTGATTCGGCGCAGATTCCCACATGGCCCGAGGTCCACAGCACGTCTCCAGGCTGAGCCTGGGACACGCTGCCCACCCAATGGGCGCTGCCGTACTGAGCGGAATCCGTACGCCCAATCCAGATACCCGTGGCCTGCTGCCAGCACCAGCTGGTCAGACCGGAGCAGTCAAACCCTACGCCAGGAGTGCTTCCCGCCCAAACATAGGGGACACCTAACTGGGACACAGCGTAATCCACCACAGAGCCCTGGGCAGGAATGCTGGTACCAGGATTGGAGCTGTTAGAATTATTAGAGTTGTTGGAATTGCTGGGAGTCTCGGTGGTCTGCTGCTGTTGCTGCTGTCGGCGCTCCTCCTCTTCCTGACGAGCCCGCTCCTCGGCCTCTTTACGGGCCTGTTCCTCAGCAGCGCGACGACGCTCCTCTTCCACCAACTCCGCCACTTCGGCGTCAAGGGATTCCACCTCGGCTGTGTACTGGGCCACCAGTGCCTCGGCCTCCTCCTTGGCCTCTTCGGCCTCGTCGGCCTTTGCCTGGGCAATCTCAGCCTGTTGCTCGTACTCCTCCTTCTGGGCTTCGTTGTCCGCACGCAAAGACTTGGTCTCTGCGATCATTGCGGCATCCTGGTCATTGATGCGCTGAAGCATGTCCCAGTTCTTGATGAACTCGCCAAAGCTAGCGCTTCCCACCAGGATGTCAAAGAAGGTCAGCTGGCCGTCCCGATACATGTCCCGGGCACGTCCGGATAAATCGTCTTGAAGCTGAGAGATGCGTTGATTGTTCTCTTCGATGCGGGTCTGGCACTCCTCCATGGACGCCAGCGCGGCATCCCGCTCCTCAAGGGCGGCAAAGTAGCGGTTGCTGGCGTCATCAAGCTTCGCCTCCATCTCGGCAAGCTTGGCCCTAGCGGCATCGGCCTCAGCCTGAACCTCCGCGGAAGTCCTATCTGCAAAGGCAGCCGTAGGCATCATGAAGGAGACTGCGCCAAATGCGGCGGCGCCTCCTAGGAAGGCCCGTCTGGTGAGCTTTCTCGTGATTTCTGCCATAGCCATCAACCCCTCGTGCAATCGCCTCTCGCGCGTATACGCCTCTTCTCGCGCCTCTAAAATACCAAACCATCAGGTGCGTCGGCCAAAACGTCGCACCATCGCCATATTTTCACCGTCCAGGATTCATTTCCCCATGTCAAAGCCTCCTGGACGCTTCGACATGGCCACAGACGCCGGACCCGCCCGCCTACACAAATGCGGCGCACAGCGCGTCAAGCAGCTGTACCGCCTCATGGTGGGCCATCTGGTCCGCCGACGCATCGTCGGCACCCATGGGCACCTGGGGCACCTCTACGGTCATGCGGGCAGGCATGCCCTCCTGATGCCTCTGGCCCGCCATCTCCATTGCGGAACGCATGCGCCGCGGCAGGGTGGGGACATCGTCGCAGAGTACCCGGGGCACTCCGGGGTCGGTCTCGGAATCCTTGAAGGCCACCTTGGTCAGGAGCATCTCCTGGGAGGGAGGCACCAGCAAGGACTCGGCCGACACCACCTTTGACCTGGGATTAGTTGCCAGGGCAAGGTTGGAGACGTAGTTAGCAATGCGACGGGTGTAGTCGCAGGTGCCAAAAAGCACCACTGCATGGCGCTCAAGAACCGTGGCCACCCGGGCAAGGCTCATATAGGACTGCTCCTCAATCTGGGGCTTGTCCCGCCAGGCGTTGCGCAGCCTATTGAGCACCGCGTAGGTTTCCTTGCCGGCGATGCCGTCCTGCTCAAGGCCCATGTTCAGCTGGAACTTGCGCAGCGCGCCTTCCGTATAGGCATCAAAGACCCCCGTTGCCCCACCGCAGGCAAACCCCAGCGCGCCAAGGGCGCCCTGCAGCTGCTCCACGTCGGCTCCACGGAAGTTTGGCGTACGCAGGTATAGCAGCCTTGACCCAAGGGTCTGTTCCGCCTGTGCTTCCGGGGTGTTCTGTGTCATGGTCATTGGGTGCCTATCCGTCCGTTCCTGTACGCTTCGCCATGGTGCAAGGCCATTTCAGCCGCATGGCTATTTCAGCCGCTTGACAAAGTAGTCCGCCATGCTCAGCAGAAGCTCCCGTGCAGGCGAGGGCTCAAGGATATCCTTCAGCCGGATCTTTGCCACACTGGTCAGGCTTTCGGCATATCCGCGGGCGAAGTCTACAGACCCAGACTCCCTCATGATTTCAACAGCCTCCTTGAGAACCTGAGGGTCTTCGGCGTGGCTGGAAAGAATCTGGATCAGACGGCCCCGGCGAGGAGAATTCTGCAGCGCATGCACCACCATGAGGGTACGCTTACCCTCGGTAATGTCGGAGCAGAAGTCCTTGCCCACAACCTCAGGGTCCCCTTCGATGTTGAGCAGGTCATCTTGAATCTGGAAGGCCAGGCCGGTATCCAGGCCGAAGTTGCGCAGGGCCTCAATCTCGGCCTCGGAGCCGCCGCCGATAATAGCGCCGACCGCTAGAGGCACGGCACCGGAGTAATGGGCGGTCTTGTGGGTGGCCATGACCAGATAATCCTCGGGGGTGATGTCGTAGCGCTCATCCCGCGCCCAACCCAGGTCAAGGGCCTGGCCCTCAATGGTGCGCCGGGTCATGGCAATCAGCTCGGAAACCACCCGGACCTTGGTGTCGTTATCAAGCAGAGGGTCATCCATAACAGATCCGTTGACCAGCATCAGCCCCAGGTCACCGGCGTTAATGGCCATACCCACACCCTGAGTCAGGTGCAAACAGGGCTCTCCCCGTCGCAGGGTGGCACCGTCGGCGATATCATCATGAATCAAAGCCGCGGTGTGAAAATGCTCAATGGCCGCGGCGGAACTGATCACCTTGCGGATGTCGCCGCCAACAGCCGCGCAGGCGGCCACGCAAATCAGCGGGCGATGACGCTTCCCCCCGTTTTTGCTGTACTCCATCAGAGGGTCATACAGGTAGCGATCCATATCCTCATGGGTGCCCCGGGGGATGAACGTGTTCACCTCTTCGCCGACGGCCTGGGCGTACTTCTCCAGGTACTCCTCAAAGGAGGTGGGCACTTCCTGAACGGAAATCCCCAGGTCGGTCAAGGCCTCTTGCAATCTGCTCAAATCCATGCCGGATATGCCTCTCATCTCTGTATTACCCCCGCAGCGCGCGAATTGGCCCTGCGCTGTGCGCACCGGCCCCGCGTTTTGCAGGCCTGTCCGCTTGGCTTCTTCCATGACGAAGCGGACGTACCGATCATCCTGTTCAACCCCTGTCCTCTGAAAACCAGAAGGCAGGTGGTAGGAGTGGTGGGACTCGAACCCACAAGACCAAGGTCGGAGGATTTTAAGTCCCCTGCGTCTGCCAATTCCGCCACACTCCCGTATGCAACCAACGCGCCATTTTAACAAACACCTACTTCAGAACCTGCCGAAGCCGCATCTCTTCGCGTTTTTACCGCATCAAGCACGATGCCCATCAAAATGTCGCTCTCCGAGGCGGTATACCCCGGCAAATCCGCAGCCTCCACGATGGCCTGAAGAATCACCAGCCCCGCAGGGATGATGACGGCACGCTTCGGTTGCAGCCCCACCACCTCCATGCGCTGCTTGAGGGTCATAGACAGCAGCATCTGGCTGATTCGCTCCAGGTCATCCCTGCTCACAAAGGAGCCGTGGACTTTCTGAGGGTCGTAGACCTCCATCCTGTCCCTGATGGCCACCACACTGGTGGCGGTTCCTGCCACCGCAATCATGCGCTGGGCGGAGATTCCGCAGCCCACAAAGGGTGCCAGGGTCTCTCGGGCCCACTGCCTGGCCTGGGCCACCTGATCTGGGGTGGGCGGATCAGACTGGAGGAACCGCTCGGTCATGCGCCGAGCCCCAATATCAAAGCTCCTGGCCCGGGCCAGCTCCACCTGGGCAACCAGGTCTGTACCCTTCGCCATGCCAAAGACCAGCTCTGTGGACCCGCCGCCAATATCGGCAAAGAGCAGCTGCTGGTCGCGGAAACTGTTGGATGCGCCCCTGAAGGAAAGCTCTGCCTCTTTGGAGCCGGGGATTACGTCTGGCGAAATGCCCAGCCGCGCAAGGCGATCAAGGAACTCGGGGGCGTTTTTGGCGTCGCGGGAGGCGCTGGTGGCCATGCACACGGTGGTGTCGATGGGGCGGCAGGCGCCGCAGCGGTCCATGATGGAGCGATATCGGGTCAGGGTCTGGATGGCCCGGTCCATAGCCTGAGGGGCCAGGATGCCGGTGGCGTCTACGCCCTCGCCAAGGTTCACGATCTCCGTGTGGCGCTCCACGACGTCTACGCCCTGAGGCGTCACGTCGGCAATCATAAGCCTGCAGGTCACGGTGCCAATATCTATGGCGGCAACCCGGATGGTCTGGGTGTTGGGATTGGCAATGGGGCTCAAGGCGTTAGGATTGGCACTCATGCGCCATCACCTCCCGAGGCATCCGATCCATCCTGAGAGTTGGCATCGGAAGCAGCGACGTCAGAGGACGCTTCGGCATCAGAAGCAGTGCTGTCAGAGGACGCTTCGGCAGAACCCGAATCCCCCGAACCCGTGACGGTTGCGCTAGGGTCGTAGCCAAACAGCCCGTCCAAAAGCGGCGAGTACCAGGTCTGCGGGGCGGGAATGCTGCCCGCAACAATAGAGCCTTCCACATCAGAGGAATCCACGTGGCCCTCATCGTCAGAGAGGCCAACCACCACGCCGGGGGTCTCACCCTCCATGACCCATCCCAGTTGCTCCCGGGCGGCGTCCTCCACGCCGTCGTCGGTGCCAAGATAGTCAATACCCTGCTGAATCTCCTGGTTACGGGCCTGAAGCGCATCGTATTCCGCCTGCAGCCGCTGGGTCTCCCGCAGCTCAAGGTAGTAGGTCTGGGCAGTGGGGTACAAAAACAGGCACAGGGCTGCCACCACGGCAAGCACGCCGATAATGACGGCAAACCAGGGAGCCCCCAGAAACCCCGACCTGACCAGGAATCCCTCTTGGGTGGATGCAGAAGCGCCTGTGGCAGAGCGGCTACGCCCAGAGGAGGCCTTCCCGCCACTCAGGTCCTCAAAGGCCTGCTTGTGAAGGCGGCCCATCTTGCCCTCGTACACCGCCGCCCGAGGCCCGCTGTCCGCCGAGGCGTCCATGTCCCCAAACTGGCGCTGGAACATCCGGTCCGCCTTGGCCTTTGCCCGACGGTCCCGACGGCGCGCACCCTTTGAGGAGCCGGTGTCTGAAGAGTCCTCCTGCTTGGGGTCAAAGGAAGTCACTGCGGCTCGGGGTCCGCCATAGGAGACCTCGTCCCGCGCACTGTTGAAAGATTGGGATTGCCCCAGTTCAGGCCCGAACAAATCCTCAGGGGTAAATGCGGCGCCAGCAAGACCGGACACTCCGCCCCCCACCCTGCCGCCTGATGCGGCGCGGCTTGATGCGGCGCGGCTTGAGTCAAAACGGCCTGAATCACCATGGTCGGAGCGGGACAAAGCGTACCCATCTGCTGAATTAGGGCGCACGGAACCAGGCGAAGCGATCCTACGCGCTTCGTCAAAAGGAATCACGTTGTCAGGCTCAAAAGCCACGGGGTGAAGCTCCTTGACGCATAGTAGTGAGATTAAGCGAGGTGTTATGCCTAGAGCATCGGATATGGTACCACAGACCACACCTTAGGCCCGTGGGGAACGGGCCTAAATGGCAACTTCATAATGTGGAGAGGCGCGAGCCTACGCGTGCTGGCAGGGCACGGACCTACGCGTGCTGGTCAGGCTCAACCGCTGGTTGCGGCGTAACGGGCGCGGCTACGGCGGATGCGGCGGGCGCGGGCGCAGGAGCGACTACGGGGTCGGGTGCAGGTGCAGGCTGATAATATTGGGGTGCAGGTGCAGCCGCAGGGGCCGGAGCAGGAACGGGCTGCCCGTACGCCGGCCGCCCATATACTGGCTGCGGATACGCCTGAGGCTGCTGATATACAGGCACCTGTCCATACGCCAGCTGCTGGTGCGGCTGGGGTTGTACGTACCCGGGCTGGGGCAACCCGACAGCCTGACCGTACCCGGGTTGGGGCTGGCCAACCATCTGGCCATACCCGGGCTGAGGCAGCCCCGCAACCTGGCCATACGCAGGGGCCTGTCCAAGCTGGGGATACCCCGCTTGAGGCAATCCAGGCGTGACCGCAACAGGCTGCGGTATCCACAGGTTAGGGTTCTTGCGCACCTTCACCACCGCGAGACTGGCCAGGGCGTACACAAATACCACCCAGAAATCAAATAGCAGGTCAATGCCGTCACCCTCAAAGCTGAGCACGAAGTCGTACACGGTGTGCTCCACCATAGGTGCGAACAAGGCCATGGCCAGATTGCCTACCATAGCCCCCATCCTGTGCTCCATCTGAGCCTTCTTGGCCAGACCAAAGAACAGCCCCATAAACAGGCCGTCACACATATGACCAGGAACACTATAGAGGGCTCGGGTCATGGCAACCTCAAGAGAATCCGGGTCTCCCACCACGTAGCCCACATTCTCCGCCAAAGCGTATCCCAAAGCCGCCACTGCGCAGATGATCATGCCATCAAACACATGCCGAAACGACTTCGAGACCCACGCGGGACCAGCGGCGCACATCTTAAAGAACTCTTCCACCAGGGCCACGCCAAACAGAGTGGAAAGCAGCCAGTAGGCAATGGTGCCATAGCCAAACGCCCTGATAAACAGCCCGTCTGCCCAAACTTCTACATAGTAGATTGGAACGGTGACCACCATGCCCAAAAGCAGCGCGGCAATAATCACCCACACCGCAGGACGGTTCAGCTTTCCAAGCAAAACCATGACGATGGCCAGAACAATCGCGGGGGCAACGGCCGCCAAAAATTCCAATACAACCACAGGCTCATCCGTTCCGTACTCTTCGCCATCAAAGGCGTAATCGGTCGTTAGGAGGAGAATCATACCACCCAAACTAGGTCGGGTTTTCTTCTGAAATCAATCCTCCACTATTTGACCTGCGGGTTTATAATCAGACAAGTTCCAAGCTTTTCCCGCTCAAGAAACCGAATACCCGAGGTGAAACAATGTACCACTGCAATGACCAGGTGGTGTATGCCAATTATGGAGTGTGTGACGTAACCGAGACCGAAACCTCCATGTCCTACGGTCCAGAGGACCGGCTTTACTACGTGCTTGTGCCCCGCAGGGAGCGGGGCGGCAAGGTGTACGTCCCCATGGACAAAGAGGACCTGATGCGGCCCGTCATGTCTCGGGAAGAAGCGGTTGACCTGGTCAAAAGTATTGGCAGTATCACACCCGACCCCTTTAGGGACAACAACTCCCGTACAGTTGAGGACCACTTCAAGACCAAGCTCAGGGGTAGCGACTGCCGTACCGCCATAGAGGTGGTCATCACCATGCGCCAGCGCATCGCCGAGCAGGAGCGGAAGAAGCACCTGCCCTCCTCCATGTACACCCGCATCCTTGACCAGGCGCAACGTCAGGTGGCTAGCGAACTGTGCGCGGCCCTTGGCATTGAGGAGCCCCAACTGCAATCCTACATAGACACCCACAAACGCTAGGAGCCCGAGCTTTGCCCCCTGGTGCGGCCATTGATTCATTAGCATCCACTAAACCCAAGGAGCCCCATAACGGGGCTCCTCTGATTAATCCTGTGCCAAGGGCGCTTCGCCAGGAATAGGGGCTAGTAGGCCATCACCATGTCATAGGTGTCCACGCGCCTGTCCCGCAGATACGGGCTGGTCACGCGGTTCTTCAGGATGTCGTTGAGGTCCACATCCACGTACAGGATGTCCTCCTTCTCCTCCTCGATCTGGGCCAACTTGTGGCCGCGGGGGTTGCACACCATAGAGCCGCCGTGCATGTAGAGATCGTCGCCCTCGGCGCCCCAGCGATTGACCGCCGCCAGGAATACGGTGTTTTCCAAGGCGCGGCAAGGCATGTTGGTCTCCCAGATGTCCTTGTCCTGGACGCACCAGGCAGAGGGGCAGGCGATGATCTCCGCGCCCTGCATGGCAAGGCTGCGGGCGGCCTCGGGGAAGCCCGCGTCGTAGCAGATCATGACGCCGACCCGGCCGAAGTCCATGTCAAACACGGGGAAGTCACAGCCGCCGCGGAACCAGAAGCGCTCGCCGGCCCACAGGTGCACCTTGTCGAAGGTACCCATCAGGTTACCGTCACGGTCGATAATCACGGAGCTGTTGTAGGGGACCCCAGGCTGGTAGTCGTACTCCAGAGAGATGCCCACGATCAGGTTCACCCGGTTGCGGGCAGCAGCCTCACGCAGCGCGGTGACCGAAGGGCCATCCACCCGCTCGGTCAAGGTGGCAAGGTCGGGGCCGATGGTGGCTAGATGATAGCCGGTGGTGGCCAGCTCTGGGAAAATCACCAGGTCAGCGCCTTGTTTGCCCGCTTCGTCAATCATTTTGCAGGCCTTTTCCACACTTGCCGCGGTGTCCCCGAGCACGCTCTGGAACTGCACCAGCGCCAATTTGACAATCCGGTCCGACATGGATACTCCCCTTTCGACATCATTTGAGCGTATGGGGGAATGATACCCAATCTTGACGCTATTACCCACTTCCAATCATCTGTTTACTAATGTTTATAACCAGCGGTTGATGGCAGTTGGTGGAGCCCGATGGCGAAGCGTCCAGGCCCGCAACGTCCGGCGGCGAAGTGCCCCTAGATGCCGGCGCAATCCTCCAGCACCAGTCCGACGGCATCCTCAAGAGTCCAGTAGCACACCATCCCGTACTGGTTGCGCCTGCTCACCACTAACGAGGATCCCTCAAGGTAGTCCAGCACCGTCAGCCCCGTCTCCACCATGAACCACTTCTGGGCCGCCGGCACCTGATCCCAGGTCCCCTGCATGCGCCAACCCATATTCCTGATAACCTGGGCACCCGACACCCCGGGATGCTCGTCAATATACCGAAGCGTCCTATCAGCACGGCGCAGCGCATGGTCAACCAGCCATTTTGCCCGCGGGCGCCAGTCCTCCTCGTAACCGCCGTGGGCCCCAAGGACCCAGTCGGGGTTAAGACGCACCACCTTACGCATGGACTCGATGTAGTCCGACATGGCGCTATGCCATCCCGGACGAAACGACAATCCCGGCGTCACGTTAAACAGCAGGTGGTCCCCGGAAAACAGCACCGATCTGCCATCCGGCCCCTGATACAACAGGGTCATATGGCCCGGAGTGTGCCCCGGGGTCCCCACAGCACTAAACCGCAAGCTTCCCGCGGTGACACTATCCCCATCACGCACCAGCTTCAGATTGCGGCCCTTGGAGTCAAAGGCCAGCACACCGGTTCCAAATCGGCTGATAGATTCGATACCTGAATAGGAAAAACCCAGGTCAAGTATTCGTTTTGACTGCTCAACCATGTAATCTTGGCTTAAGGATCGCACCATGAACCCGTAGTCCGCCCTACCCGTGTACAATCGGGCGTCCTTTGGGACGCAATCATCCACCAGCCCCGCATGATCAAGGTGAGGATGAGTGATGAAATATGCTGCCCGACTGGGATCGACCTCCAGATAAACAAGGGCCCCCGAAAAGATATAGCGGGAAATGTCTGCCGGAGCACCGGTATCAACCACCATGGCGTCCTGCCCCTGCTTAATCACGTACACGTTGGTCCATCCTGCCATGGTCTTATGTCCCGGCACCTTGATTCGGTAGATCTCGGGCCACCCTAAAGAAACGTCCCCCACTTCTAGCCGGTCCACAAAGTGTGCAGGATTCAGCTCCCGCACGTCCTCGGGACCCTGGATCTTTTCAGGAATACGCAGGTCAACCTGGATTGACTCCCAATATTCAGACAGCGTCTGGTGGGGCCTGTCCGTCTGGCCGAAACACCGCAAGTCCCGATCTGTCATGGCTATGCACCCTTCGTCATATAGAGTATGTATATGCACGCGCGTCTGATTATCCCACCACGAGGATGTTCTTGGCGGACCTCGGGAGTCGCTCCCCGCAACCTCCCCAATTCCACGTACCCGCAACCTCCCCAATTGGAAACCGCTTTGCACCAGATCTGCACAGACATCTTGCCCATTGTTGACAGGGCGTATACTCCAAGTGGAACACCATCATGCAAACAAGCGAGGTTAGGAGGATTTCATGTGCACCGCGATCAGATTCACCGACGCCAAGGGCAGGCATTACTTTGGAAGGAACCTTGACTGGGAGTGCGGCTTTGGCGAAACCGTGCTCACCACCCCCAGAAACTGGACCGGCACCTGGGCCTTTGAGGGAGCCATCGATCCCGGCCCTGCAGTGATGGGCATTGGGATTGCCGCTTTGGACACGCCGCTGTACTTTGATTGCATGAACGAGGCCGGCCTCACCGTGGGAGGACTGCTGTTTGCCGGGTTCGCCCAGTACGAGACGGGCCCCGTTGAGGGCAAGACCAACGTGGCGTCCTACGAGTTCCCCCTGTGGGTGGCCCGTAACTTCACCACCGTTGACCAGGCTGAAGCCGCCCTGGGCAACGTGGCCATCGTGGGCGTGGACTTTGCGGGGATGGAGCCCTCCCTGCTCCATTGGATGATCTGCGACGACAACCGCAGCATCGTAGTGGAGTACACCTGTGAGGGCATGCAGATTTTTGACAACACCGTCGACGTCCTGGCCAACCAGCCCGGGTTTGCCTGGCATCTGGAGAACCTGCGGTCCTATTTCAACGTATCACCCCAGGTTCCGGCCGCATGCACCTGGACCAACCAGCCCTTGGAGGCATACGGAACCGGCGCCGGCATGCGCGGGCTCCCCGGAGATTACTACTCTACCTCCCGGTTTGTCCGGGCCGCGTATCTTAACGCCCACTATCCAGTAAAGGATGACGAAGCGTCCAATGCCGTCAGGCTGTTTAGGACCCTTGGCGGGGTGAGCATGATTGAGGGCGCATCCATCATGAAGACCGGAAACATGGAGACCACGGTGTATACCTCTGGGTACTCCAGCGCCCACAGGTCTTGCTACTACTCCACTTACGAGGACCCGGCAATCAAGACCTACCGATTTGACGATTTTGACCTGGAATCGGCCGCGTTGCAAACTGCGTAGCCCCTCGGCTGAGCACACAGTGCGGCACCCGCATGGCGTATTCCTCAGGCCGCGCGGCTTCCGCGCCCTGCGAGATAGCCCATCCTTGACGCAGCATCCCCGGCCGCGGACCGCTACAATGGTTCGCGGCCTTTTGCACGCTTCGACATGAATCCGCAGCAGGCGGACAACAGAGAAAGGACTGGCATGCTCTACAAGCAACTCATTGAACTCTACGACCTCCTGGACTCGCCCGCCGCATCTGGAAAGGCCGTGGCGGAGTATCTGTGCGGAATTGACCCCGAGATCAACGTGACCACGTATCCGCTGGAAAGCCCCAAAGGCACCACCGATATGGTACAGGTCATCATCCCAGGTAAAAACGGAAAATCCAACGGAGGCACCGCGCCTACCATGGGACTTCTGGGCAGGCTGGGAGGACTGGGTGCTCGCCCCGAACGCATCGGGTTCGTTTCCGATGGCGATGGCGCCTTGGTTGCGCTAGCCTGCGCCGCAAAGCTGGCAAGCATGCGAGTCCGCGGCGACGTGCTCGAAGGCGACGTGGTCATCTCCACCCACATATGCCCCTGCGCCCCCACCTCTCCCCACGAGCCGGTTCCCTTCATGGGCAGCCCCACGTCAACTGCCCTGATCAACGCCGAGGACGCCAAGCACCCCATGGATGCCGTCCTGGTCTGCGACACCACCAAGGGCAACCGCATCATCAACACCCGGGGATTCGCCATCTCCCCCACCGTTAAGCAAGGCGTGATCCTGCGGGTCTCCGAGGATCTGCTAGACATCATGCAAAACGCCACCGGTAGGCTGCCCCAGGTCTACGCCATCTCCATGGCAGACATCACCCCATACGGCAATGGACTGTACCACATCAATTCCATCATGCAGCCCTGCACCGCCACCGATGCCCCCGTGGTAGGCGTGGCCATCACCACTGAAACCGCAGTTCCCGGCTGTGGCACCGGCGCGACCCGGCTGCCCGACCTTGACGAAGCCGGCACCTTCATGCTAGAGGTTACCAAAGCCTTCACCGAGGGCAAATGCTCCCTGTTTGCCCAGGCCGACTACGACAACTTCGTGGAGCGCTACGGCACCATGTCCCAGCTGCAGACCTTTGGCAACCTGCCTGCGGTGGATCCCCTGGCGTAACGAATTGACCAGTGGAACAGCAGCGCCGCGACGACCCTGATCGGCCATGCGTCGATCGCCGTAAGGACTGAATAATACCCCAGTAATAGAATCAGATCTATGTCTGGTTTTTGACCTGGGGTTTTATAAATGGAGAAATATGAGGTCCCGGAAGGGTGGCCAAAAAGGCCGCC
>JAQXQN010000040.1 GCA_029101185.1 Eggerthellales bacterium
GCCCTTGTAGCGACGGCTCGAGACAAGGTTTTCGCGCCAAGATTCGTGGACGAGGGCCTACGCATTACTGACGTGCGCGGCGCATACGGACGCAGCTGTAAGGCCTGTCTGTGGATGGGATTTGTCAACGGGTTCATCCCCAGCCACGACTATTTTGACAATGTGGCCAGCTCAGACATACAACAGCAGCGGGAATGGCTCACCGACTGCAGGCGAATCCTCAGCGTCTTGCTTGCAACCGATCAGCAGCTTGTTTGCACCTATCCGAACCACATCAGCGCCCCGGTGGCCGAGCGCTGCGGCGCCCTTGCTGCGCGAATCCAGTTGGTGGACCGCAAGAAAGTGTTCATACAAACACCTAGCGAGTTCGTTCGCGTCCTACAGGCGTAGATTCTTTGCTCCCACGCGTCCCGCAGGCGTACTTCCCCAACACCACACCCGATCTCAGGAAAACCCCGTTTTCTTACGAGTGATAATTGCACAGCGATACTACTCGCATGCCAAATGAATAATTCCCCAGTGAAGAAACCAGATATGTGCCTAGTTTTTGACCTGGGGTTTTTCAAATGGCGAAATGTGCTGGACTGAAGGGGTGGCCAAAAAGGGCCTCCTCGGTGACGGTTTTGGAAACCCGCTGGCCAAAAACCCCTTCAGCAGTGACGGCGGCAAAGGGCGCTTCGTCAAGGCCCCGGCGTAATCCCAGGTCGCTGATGGATTATTCTCGGTTGAGGCTATTATTCACCCCGTGATCGTCACCGCCGGGGCGGTTTTTGTCCAGCCCTCGTCACTTCCGAGGCACTTTTTGGCCAGCGCCCTTCCGAATCCGTCACCGCCGGGGCCCTATTTGACCATCCGGGCCAATCTTGCCCTCGACGGCGACAACTCTACACAACTCACAGGCGCGTTTCTTTGGCCCGCAGCCGCATCGGCAGCCGCATCAGCAACCGCAGCCGCATCCGCCTCAATATTCACGCTCCCACCATCACACTCCGGGCATGTCCTCACGCGCGCTTCTCGCAGAGGCTAGGAGTACGGACCTAAGAAGCAAAAACCAGGAAACAAGAAACCGGGCGGCCGAAAGACCGTCCGGTTTCTTGTTTCATAGTCTGCACCTGGGGTTTCACCCCAGGTGCAATATGTCCTTCAATCCGTGCTTTTGAACAAGCGCTCTTGGAAGACGCGTCGTATCAGACGCGCCTTCTCAAATGTGCCTTAGTAGAACATGAACACGGACAGGCCGAAGGCGTAGAACAGCACGCGTAGGCACACGGCGCCAATCAGAGCACACACCGCAATGGCGATGCCCCATACCTTCCAGTTGCCGGTCTTCTTACCCATGATCGCGCAGGCGATAGGAGCAATAATCCCAATGACCACCACACCAAGGATGGTAAGCACGCCGTAGTCGCCCATGAGAGAAGGCAGACCCACGGTGATGTCCTTGGTGGGATGAGTCAGGTCGTAGTAATACTCAAAGCTGGTGAAGGCGCTGCCGATAGTAGTCAGCACAAACAGGCCAGCAGCGGTGGCCACGCCGTTGATGGCGGAGCCCACGATGTTGAGGATACCAGCGGAAGCGGTCTCTTCGCCCTTAAGAGCGATGATGAAGGCAACCACGGCAGGGCCCATGGCGCAGGCGGCGCCCACCAGGGCAAGCACCCAGACAACGGAGTCCCAGCCGGGACGGGCAGCCATCATGTAGGAATGGCCACACACGGCAACCAGCACCACGGAAACCACGATGGCCAGGATGGCGGTCCACTGAGGAACCTCGCCCTCGTTGCGGCGCAGCATGGCGAAGTACACCACCATGACAATGGCAAACACCACGATAGCGATAAGCTCCTGGGTGATGCCGGAAGTCAGATGGCCAAAGCCGTTGAAGATGCGCTCCCAGTGCTGCAGGTGGAAGAACACGGCGATGCCGGAGACCACTAGGGTTGCAGCGGAAGCGATCAGCGCGGGCATCTGGGCAGACTTGCCCTCGCCCTTAAGTGCATAGATTGCCTGAGCGGCAAAGATGCCTGCGGAGCACGCAATCAGGGACGTGAAGATGATAAGGGGCCACTGAAGTTCCATTATTCCGCTCCCTTCCATTCACGATCGCGCAGGATGTAGACAAGCGCAGGGCCGTTGCCCACGTCGGGCAGATGATGAATCTGGTCCTCGGTGTAAGGACGATTGGTGTCGGCGCACAGCTGATCAAGGGTGATACGGTTGCCGGTGTAGGTGGCGTCGTAGGAGGTGAACTTGTTCTCACGCTCCTTGGAGTAACCAACGGCAGGAGCCTCAAAGGATCCGATACCCTGATCAAGGTCGCCGAAGAAGCGGGCGCGACCGCCGCACTGGGTGACGCACTGGGGCAGGCCGCCCTGGGCGGTAATCTGGTTGCACATGGTGCACTTCTCTACCACGCGCTCATCCTCGTTGAGGTAACGAACGTTGTAGGGGCAGCTCATCACGCAGAACTGGCAGCCGATGCACTTGGACTTGTCAATCTGGACGGTGCCGTCGGCGAGCTTGTGGGATGCGCCGGTGGGGCACACCTTGACGCACTCGGGGTTGTCGCAGTGCTGGCACTGGACGTTGAGGTAGTACATCTCCACGTCATGGTCGGTCTGGTAGTCCGCCTTCTTGGAGGGGCCCACGCGCAGCATCTTGTTCCAGTAGTTGCCCACGGGCACTTCGTTAACCATCTTGCATGCGACCATGCATGCCATGCAACCGACGCAGCGATTCAGGTCGGTAGCAATTGCGTACCTAGTCATGGCTTACGCCTCCTCTCGAATCTCGTAGTTGGGCAGCCATTCCTTCAGGCGAGGATCGCTGGAATCAACAATCATCTGAGTGCCGTCCTCGTCCGCGCAGGGGATGGGGTTGCCATAGGGGCTGTTCTCAGGGGTGGCCTTGTAGATCTTCACCGGCACGCCACGCATGTGATGGGAGCTGATGAACTTGTCCTGGCCGTGGGGATCCCAGATGCACTCGATGTTCACCAGGTTGAAGCCGCGGGTAGGACCAGGCAGCTCGGGCAGCCACCAGCCGTGCTCGGCGTTGGCCCAACCCTTAGAGATGCCGTAGTAGAGATCCACACACTGGCGAACCTTGCCGTACGCGGTCTCAATCCACGCCCAGTCGCCCTGCTTAAGACCAAGTTCCTCGGCGTCGGCAGGGTTGAGCTCCAGACGGGGAACCGGCCAAAGCTCACGGCACCAGGGCAGCTGCCTGTGCTCGGAGTGGAAGTACACGGGGATACGGCGGCCGGTGGTGAGGATGATCGGGTACTCCTCCAGGTCAATATTGCCGGACTGAGCGGCGGACACGGGAGGCTCGTAGTTGGGCATGATCTCCTTCATCACGTCGAACTTGCCGGGCTCGTACTCGTTGGCCTTGTCCAGGCAGAAGGTCTCGAACATGATGGGCCACAGCTCCACCAGACCGGTGGGAGTGGGGCAGCCGAAGTTGTTGGCAGGATTGCCCTCTTCGTCAAATCCACCCCAAGGTGTGCCGGTGCAGGCGTCCTTGCCCATACGCATCCAGCCGGTCTCGAAGCGGCGGTAGGTGCCCCAGCGGTTGGGCTCGAGGACCTTAGCGTTGAACCAGCCGTTCTCCTGGAAGTCCTGACGGAAGTCCTCGTAGTGCTCCCACTTGTTGCCGGGGTACTTGTCGCCGAAGCCGGTCTTCTCGTTGTGGGCCTGGAACCAGTCCTCAAGGCGCTCCTCGTGGTTGTACGCGCCGGGGGCGTCGCCCTTAATGTTGGTCCAGGTGCCGTTGGGGTTACCCTGCTTTTCGAGGGCCTCGAAGAGCAGACGGTTGATGTCGTAGTCGAACTTGCAATCCACGGGAGGCTCGATGGCCTTCTGGGTGAGTCCGATACCGCCGGAAGCGCCCTGGGACACGCGGATGTTGGTCAGCTCGCACCAGTGGGTGCAGGGCAGCAGGATGTCGGCCATCTGGGTGCCAGGATGCTGGAACATGTTGATGTCCACCCAGAAGTCCAGGGTCTTCATGGCATCCCATGCCAGGTTGGCGTTGGACATGTTCATGAAGGAGCCGGACTCGTTGATGCCTCCGCGGACGGGGTACTTGCCCTCGCCAAGGACGGCCTCCCAAATCTGGGTTGCGTCGGACCATTCGTTGTACAGGGACAGCAGGGGGAACTTCTCGTTGGATATGTTGTTGGAGAGCACCTCGTACTTGTCCGGGATGTTCATGATGTCGTACTCGGGGATGTCCGTGTACATGGGCGGGCACACGCCCAGGCCCTTGAGTTGGTGCTTGACCTCCTGAGGCATATTGGTGCCGGGGGCCGCGGTGGACTGCTCGTCAACAGGGGTGCGGGTCAGACCACGGTTGCCAGCAGGGCCATCAAAGTTGCCGGAGGTGTAGACCAGGTTCAGGACGGCACGCACGGTCTGGGTGCAGTTACCAATCTGGTCAGGAGCCAGGTTCAGATGGATACCGCCATTTCCGTAGGTCTGACCCTCGGGACGGGTGGCCCAGATACGGCAGGTCTCGCGGATCATCTCGGGGTCAAGCTTGGTGATCTCCGCCGCCCACTCGGGGGTGCAGCCCTTGACGGACTCCTCAAAGTAGGCCCAGACGGGCTTGGCAACATGCTTGGTGCCGTCCACCAGCTCAATCTCATGGGAGTCGTAGAGATCAAGATCGATACCGGCTTCAACCAGCTCATTGTAAGAGATGGGGGGCAGGTAACCTTCCTGGGAGGTACCCTCGTACATAACCTGCATCTGGTCGCGGGTAGGGGCCACATGATGGCAGCCGTCCCACTGGGTGGTGTTGGTGTCCCAGAAGGTGATGCCGCCCTTGCCGTCGTTGGCGTTCTTGTTCCACACGGCCCAACGGTAGGGAGAACCGCCCTCAACCAGGTCGGACTCCTTCAGCAGACGAGTCTTGAGTTTGTCACCAGTGAGGAAGGGTGCAGCGGTGATGGGGGTGGACAGGGTGAAGTAGCGGCCTCCGGTGGGTTCCATGTCCTCAACCACCAGGAAGGATGCGTTGGTCCAACGCTTCACGAACTCCCAGTCAACCAGGTTCTCTTCGATCATGACATTCTGCCATGCCAGAGCCAGGGCGCCGTCGGTGCCGGGCTCGAGGTTCAGCCAGTAGTCGGCCTCCTTGCCGGAACCGGACAGGCGGGGATCCACGCAGATATGGGTCTTGGCCTTGCGCATGGCGTCAACAAGGTTACGGGAGGAGTCGTCGTAGTTGGAGTTCTCAGGAGCGGTACCCCACTGCACGTACACCTCGGGTTGGTCGCGCAGAGCAAACCAGGGCGCTCCGTCGATGGAGGTGATCCAGCCCATCAGACGACGGGGGCCCTTGCAGATCTCGGATGCCACGTGGGCGTTAGGGGTGTCAAACAGCCACTTGTAGAATGCGTAGGGGCCATACACCCACTGACGGGAGGTGCCACACATGTTGAAAATGCACTGGCCGCCGTACTGGTCGATGAGCTCCTGGAACTTCTCGCCAATGGTGTCCATGGCCTCGTCCCAGGTGATACGCACCCAACCAGGCTCTTCGCCCTTGGGGTTGGTGCGCTTCATGGGGTGGTAGATGCGGGCCGGGTGGTATGCTGCCTGCAGGGATGCCTGACCCTTGCTGCAGTGGTTACCCGAAGACTGGGACGAAGACTGGTCGCCCTCGGTCTTGATGACGCGCCCGTTTTGCACGGTCACCCAAACGCCGCATTCCATCTTACCGCAGCCGCGGCAGCAGGAACGTACGCGCTTGATCTCGTTGTCGGTAGACGCGGCGCCCTCGTTCTCGGCAAGCGCCACGCCTGTCGCAACGCTGCCGGAAACGGCAGCCGCACCGGCGGTGATGGCCGCCAATTTGGCGAACGTACGACGGGACATGCTCAATTTGCCCATTTCTCCTCCTTCTTCTCTTCCTAAGATTCCTTCTCCGCAGGGTCGGCCGCCGTATTGACCGGCCGGCACCCAGCGCTTCCTTGTACGCCCGACGCGCCATCCGCAAGCCCGCGTGTCAGACCTCTTCGCCCACAGCGAAACATCCAACGCGCAAACCGCAGCAGCGCCCATTCAGGCATGCTCCATAATGCCCGCCTAGGGGGTTTCGCGCATCATGCAAACATTGAGAATTATTACGAGACCAGGTAAAACGGGTGATTTCCCATCATGCAAACCGCATGATTTTCCTGTAAGCCCAGATGGGGCCAGGCCCTGTCGAAGCGTACCGCTCCGAAACCTTTTAACGTATTCGTTGGCGCCCGCTCCTGTGGCGTATAATCTGTAGACTGCTTTTGCGTCCGTCACCGCAGCATTCATCCAGGGAGGCCCCATGACCGAACAGTCCCCTACCACTCACGATCAGCATGGGGGATCCGAGACCGAAACCAGTAATCCCCGAAAAATAGGATCGTTGCTAACGTCCATCCTCCCGGAGAACATTACCTGGAGGACCTTCATTAATCTTCGGGCCTTCGGCTTCTCCCTTATCAGAGCCTGGACCTACCTGATGTTTCTTGGGATGGCGGCGTCCTTTCTCAGCTCCGATGCCGCATCGGTGCTTCCCCCTGCTGTGTACATCTCATCTACCATCACCTTAAGCGCGGTACTATTTGCAGCAGCCCTATTTCCCAAGCAGTTCCACATGTTCATGTACCACCCGTTCTCGAAGGCCCTCGGACCTGCGGCGGCGGGAATCGGAACCATCATGGTGGCAACCTGCACCATTCCTGAACTTCCCGGACCCACGCTAGGATTGCTTGGCGGTATCACCACTGGATTTGGCTCTGGCCTCATTAACCTGGGATACGGCTCCTCCTACCGCAACGAGGATCCAAAAGTAACCTACTTTGAGGTCCCATTTTCCTACTTTGGGGCAGCCCTGGTGTTTCTCCTGGTCACTCTTTTGCCCGATCCGCTGCCCGCTCTAGTCATTGCCGTACTTCCACTCATTGCTGGATGGGTGGTCTTCGTCAAGCTGAAGGTGTGGCACCCCGAGACCATTCCCAACGTGCAGCCTGTCCCCTTCGACGTGGGACGCTTCGCCAAAAGGGTAGGCACCGCAGTGCTGCTGGTAAGCATTGCCGATGGTATCATCAGAAGCGCTTTTATGACCGTTACCAGCGCTGGACCTGCGGAGTTCTACCCCTTGCCCATGGTCATTGGGTCCGTGATCACCATGGGGACCATTTACGTGGCTGTTGCCATCAACGCCAACGAGGGCCTGCGCACCCTGTATAAAGTAGTGGTGTTTGCCATGGCCTTCGTGTTTCTGCTGCTGCCGGTGATGCGGGGCAACGGGCTGGTGGAAGGCGTGCTGGTGCTCACCGCCTACGGCACCTTCAACGCCATGATCTGGCTGCTACTTTCGGAAATCGCGTCGGTATATCGCCTGTCGTCGGTGGTGGTCTTTGGTATTGGCTGGGGCATGATCAGCATGGGCGCACTTATAGAATCCCTAGTCGGAAACGCAGTTTCTGCCTTAGCCCCCTTTGACCCCCAGACCTTGAGCCTGCTTGCGCTTATTGCCGTGGTGCTTATCTTCGCGTCCTACCTGTTTGTCTTCCGGGAGAAGGACCTGGTGGAGATGACCAGCGTGGATTCCGACGACCAGGACATCCAGGCCCAGGCCGAGGCCCTGGTCAAGGAGTGCCGCGACGGAGCCCAGGCTCACAATGAGCAAGCCAAGGCGAAGCGTGCGGCGGGTCCCATGGAGCTGGTGGACCGCAGGCCCAAGTTCAAGGACCGCTGCTTCCAGCTGGCGCAGGAGTGCAAGCTCTCGCCCAAGGAAACGGAGATTATGATCCTCTACGCCAAGGGCCACACCAGCACCCGTATCCAGGAGGAGCTGTTCATCTCCCGGGGCACGGTGACCACCCACCTACGCCACATTTACCAGAAGCTGGACGTCCACAACAAGCAAGAACTTTTGCAGCTTATCGAAATGGGCAAACCCGCCAGCAATCTCGGGGCTAGCAACCCCGAATAGCCACGAGGACTCCGACTAGCTCAACCGCTTATCGGGTTCCCACAGGGGAGTTTCTGGCGGTAAGCAGTGTGGGCAGGTCATTGCGGGAGACCCCGCTGCGGACCTCTCCCATAATCTTGGCCGACGCCCCGCTTAGAGCGCAGCTTCGGGCCCACCAGCCCCTACGCTTGGCCGACGCTACCGCCTTAAATGCCGCGGCGGAGTCCTGGCACAGACCAAAGGTCGCAGACCCACTGCCGCTGAGCAGCACACCGGTTACCCCTTCTTGCTCCGTGAGCCACTGGCGTACCTGGGCAAGTTCGGGCAGGACCCGCTCGCTTGCGGGAGCCAGGTTGTTGAACAGCTCCAGTTCGTCGGCACACACCGCCTGGGCAGCACGCTTCGCCAGGTCCTGGGAGATAAAGCAGGGGTCCTGGTCAAACTCTCGGTATGCCGCGGCGGTTGACACCCCCGCATCTGGCCTGACCAGCACCAATTGCCTGTGTGAGGGGACAAGTGCGCCATCCATCACATCCCCCACGCCCACCATGCGGGCACACCCGCCGTAGATAAAGAATGGCACATCCGCTCCGAGGCCCTGGGCCACCTGGATCACCCGGGGGTCGGTTGGCTTTACGCCCCATATGCTGCAGATTCCCACTAGGGCTGCCGCCGCATTTGACGAGCCACCGCCCAACCCAGCCGCATGGGGAATGGACTTATGGATGGACACGGTAACGGTCTCATCCTCCTGGCGCTGCAAAGCCTCCGATAGCCTCTTGACCGCCTTGTACGCGATGTTGGACTCCTGGGGGATATCAAGAGGGGCAACATCCGCCGAAGTCATGCAGGTGACCTGGAGTGTAAGGCCTTGACCTGGGATGACCTCAAAGGGATCTTGGGTTTGCCTGACCGTCACGATGTCGTGGAGGGTCAGGGCGTGCATGATGCTGACCGCTTCATGATAACCATCGTCCCGCTTTGGGCCGATGGCAAGATGCAGATTCACTTTTGCAGGGGAGAACACACTAACCTGGGGCATGAGTGGATAACCTCAATTCTGAAACAAAGTCCGACGCGCAAAAACCAAGGGCCCCGCGTCTTAGGGGAGCTTTCTGCCGGGCATTCCC
>JAQXQN010000041.1 GCA_029101185.1 Eggerthellales bacterium
TCCCACCAGGTCAGGCAGCATCTTCACGATGCCCATCTCCGGGGCGATGCCAATCTGGCAGAATGCAGGCACGATCACCGCAGTCTCGGAGATACAGATCATGTCGCTGGCCAGCATCAGGGCAAATCCGCCGCCCACCGCGTAACCGTCCACCATGGCAATCACCGGCTTGGCAATGCTGCGGATGGTGGACAGGGCGGTGCAGTACCTGCGATAGGTCTTGCGTGCGTGCTCGGGGGTGTTCTCCTGGGGGGTGGACTGGCTCAGGTCCCCACCGCTAGTAAAGCAGTTTCCGGAGCCCCTCAGCACCACCACACGAACCTCGTCATCGTTATCCGCCTGGGTCAGGCACTCGGTGAGCAGCTCCATCATCCGAGCGTTAATGGCATTTTTCTTGCGGGGCTGATTAAGATAGACAACGGCCACGCCATTGTCACCCTTCTCCATGTACACCACGTCATGCTGGGTGGCGCTTTCCTGGGTCTGGCTCATAAGAGGCTCCTTTGGTTCGAAATGAATGGCACCTAAATCTGGCAGGCAGCGGCGTAGCCGGCCTTGGTAGCGTCGGCGATCCGCTGGGCGTCGTTAGCGTCTCCCACCAGGTACACTTCGCCGCCAAAATCCTTCACGGCCTCGTAGAGGGCATCGTTGCGTTGGAAGCCCAAGGTGATGGCCACAGTCTTGGCAGGAATGGTGATCTCCGTGGCGTTGCCTTCCTTGTCGGTCTGGATGGCCTTGACGCCTTCGGGAGTGATTTCGGTGACCTTGGTCAGAGGATACGTGGTAACGTTGTCCGCCTTCTTGAAAGCGCTAGTCAGGGCGAAGCGATCGGAGGCGCCCACGTCGTAGCCCACCTTCTTGCCCTCCTCGATGATGGCTGTCTTGCGGCCAGTGTGCATGCACAGCTCGCCCATCTCGCATCCAGCCAGGCCGCCGCCGATGATGGCCACGTCCTTGCTGATGGGCCAGTTCATGGCGCCGGTTGCCTTGCGGGCGAAGGCGGGGGTGTAGTAGTGCTTAAGCACCAGGGTGGCACCCCACCACATGAAGTTGTTGAAAGCGCCGGTAGCCTTGGGCTTCTGGCCGTTGAGCATGTCCAGGAACATGTGGGAGTTGATGACGTTGGTGCCGTTCTTGCCGGGAATGGTGTCGGGAATATCCTTCACGTCGCCGCCCACGGCAATGATGCAGGCATCAGGGTTGACGGACTTGATGGTCTCGGCGGTAACGGGGCTCTTCAAATGCACGGTGATCTCAGGGTGCACCGCCAGAATATGCTTCATGTAGGTCAGGTAGCGCTCATGGTAGGGGCTAAAGATGGAGCTCATCTTCACGGAGCCGCCCACCCGAGGGCCAGCCTCGTACAGGTCCACCTTATGGCCGCGCTCCGCCGCCGTAACCGCGGCATTGATACCAGCAGGGCCGGCACCGCAGACCATGACCCGCTTGGACTGCTGGGCAGGCTCGGGCAGGGTGTCCAGCTCCTTACCCAGACGGGGGTTCACGCCGCAGTAGTTCAGAGGCTTGCCGCTTGAAACCACATCGTTGATGCAGCGGCAGCACACGATGCACTTACGCATGTCCTCAGTGCGGTCCTCCATGACCTTGCGGGGCAGCGCAGGGTCGGCGATGCTATAGCGCAGGCCGGCAATGACGTCGCACTTGCCATCCGCCAGGTTCTTCTCCATCACCTCAGGATCGGTGTTGCGGTAGCCCTGGGCAACGGGCTTCTTGGCCACGGTCTTGATCTGCTCGGAGATGTAGGTCCAGTGGCCGTCCTCGATCTTCTTAGTGGTCAGGGGCACGCTGGTCTCATGCCAGCCCACAGCCAGGTCGTGCAGGTCGCAGCCGGCCTCCTCAAGCATGGTGCAGATCTGCAGGGACTCCTCCATGGACAGGCCCGGGCCCGCAGGGCTCTCAATAAAGTCCACCGGGCTCCAGCGCACCACGATAGGGAAATCGGGACCCAGGGCCTCTCGGCACTCACGGATGACCTCACAAGCCAGGCGGGCGCGATTCTCCAGGCTGCCGCCGTACTGGTCGGTACGATTGTTGGTGGCGCGGGCCATGAAGCGGCTCATAACGCCGCCCACACCGGCCATGACCTCAATGGCGTCAAAGCCCGCAGCCTTACACACCTTCGCCCCGTTAACAAACATCTCCTTGAACTGGGCAATCTGCTCAAGAGTCATGGCCTTGAAGCCGCCCATGAACTTCAGGATGGCAATGTCGGAGGGGCCGTAGGGGCTCTCGCGCTCGTTGGGGTTGAGTTTCAGGTCATGGACGCAGTAGATCTGGGCTGCGATGCGTCCGCCGTTTTCGTGCACCGGGTCAACCATGTACTTCTTCAGGTTGGGGATACAGGACTCGTCGTAGCACATGGGCAGCGGATGAAGCAGATGCCCCTCCATATCCTCAGGGGTGCGCTGCCAGGGGACGATGGTCTGGATGATCAGGCCGGTCTGTCCTGCGGCGCGCTCCGCCAGGTAATTGGCCATACGCTGGGTGGGCTGGTTGGTATTATCCACGTACCCTTCGCCGGGAGACATGGAGGTGGTAATCATGCGGTTGGGCATGGTCATCCCGTTGATCTTGATGGGAGAACCAAGAATCGGGTACTTGACGCTCATGGGCGCATCCTTTCTGCTGATCGTCTCATGATTCATTATCGGGAACATTGGCGTTTCCACGTCTTGAGGCGCTTAATGACTCCCCGATGAGGGCTGGTGTCTCAAGGGACTCATGAGGGCCAGTGCCTCAAGGGGTGAAAACGAAATACCGTGCAATTCCCTCTGCGCACACTCATATGCAAAAACGGTGCCAAATCACGCTGATAACGCGTCCTAGGCCGAAGAATTGACGCAGATTCCCAGACCCCGGGCATCCCGAGAAATTCGGGATGCCCATAGGGCCCAAAGGCAGCTATACAGAGACAGGGAGTGGGAGGAGAAGGTTTACTTCCAGGTCTTCTGACCCACCTTGACGGTGAAGGGAATCAGCACGGCAGCCAGGATATAGAGGCCAATGACCAGGAAGAAGCACGGATCGTAGGCACCAGTGGTGTCGTAGATCATGCCGAAGATGGTAAAGCAGGCGGCAGTACCCAAGAAGATAGCGGTGGTGACCCAAGAGTACAGCTCAGAGTAGTTCTTGGAGCCGAAGGCGGCACGGGCCAGGGTAGGAGCGATAACGGTAAGACCCGCATAGCCAGCGCCAAAGACGACCATGCCCAGGTAGAACATGATGGCGTTACCAGCGCCGCCTGCCATGTAGGCAAGAGCGATGCCCAAAGCGCCACCAGCCGCAGAGATAATGCCGGTCCACTGGATACCAATGATGTCGTTGAGGCCGCCAAGCACCAGCTTGAAAATGACGCCGCCCACCATCATGATGGACACAGCCATGGCGCCTGCGTCGGCACCAAGAAGGCTGCGTGAGCAGTAAGCGGGAATCTGCTGGAAGAATGCGGCGCACATCACGAAGATGACCGCCACCAGAATCAG
>JAQXQN010000042.1 GCA_029101185.1 Eggerthellales bacterium
CTTGGCGATCTCGGCCATCTGTTGGTCAACCACGGCCTCGTTAATGGTAAAGGGGGGCACAGTGATTTCAACCGGGTCATAAGAGCTCAGCTCGTAGACGGGCTTCAGGGTGATGTCCAGGTCAAAAGTGAAATCCTGGCCCCGAGTGAGACGGTTTTTGCCTCGGGCCTTTGGTTGGGAGGCGGGAATCACGTCCTTCTTGTCCACCGCCATGGCGGTCAGCTTGTCAAGGGCGATGGGGGCTACCACGGCGTCAAGGTCCTTGATGCCTAGACGCTCCTGGGCAACCTGGGCAGGGGTTTTATTGGGCTCGGGCTTCAGGCCGTTCATCTGGGCCCAGAGGATGCTGGCGGAGTGAAACGCCTGGTCCACCTCGTTTTTCGTGGCGGTGGCCTCGATGGTGATCACGCCATCGGCCACTTTTTTCTGAACGATCTTCATAGGATGCCTTTCTATTGTTCTATCCGTTGGATGAATACCCGTGTTGTGGGGCGGGGCGCCGCCGGCGGGGTTTGGTGCGGGTTGTAGGCGGTTGGTGGCACCAGCTCTATGCCCCGAGTCGCGTTATTTTTTGGTCAAGGCTCCCAGGATGCCTCTGACCAGGGATTTTCCTACTTCTCTGCCGATGGTGTTGGCAGCAGAGGTGACCGCCTTTGACGTGAAGGACGTGGACTTGCGCCCTCCGGATCGGGAGCCGCCGGAACGGGAGCCGCCGGAGCGGGTGGTGGAGCGGGTGCTTGCCGCGCGGCGTTCCTCCTGCTTTGCCAGGCGGGCGGCTTCCTTCTCCTCTTGCTCGGCCATCTCCTCCAGGTCCTCATAGGCGCTTTGCCGGTCTAGGGCCTTGCCGTACTTGCGGTTCAGATCCGCTCCGGCGGCCCGGCACACTTCGACATACCTATCTTCAGGGGCGGCCATCAGGCACTGGGGAGGCAGGATTTTGGCCATCTGCACGATGCAGGGACGGCCCTCCTGGTCAAGGAAGCTGACCAGGGCTTCGCCGGTGCCCAGTTCGGAGAGGGCTTGCTGCGCGTCAAAGGCGGGGTTGGCCCGAAAACCCCGAGCCGCGGCTTTGACCGCCTTCTGCTCTGCGGGGGTGTAGGCCCGCAGGCCGTGTTGGACCCGGTTGGAGAGCTGGGCGAGGACCTCGTCGGGGATGTCGGAGGGTTGTTGGGTGATGAAGTAGATGCCTACACCCTTGGAGCGGATCAACTTGACCACCTGGACGATCTTTTCCACCAGGGATTTGGGCATATTGTCAAAGAGCAGGTGGGCCTCGTCAAAGAAGAAGACGAACTTGGGCCGGTCAAGGTCTCCCACCTCAGGCAGGGTCTCAAAGAGCTCGGTCATCATCCACAGCAGGAACATGGCGTAGACCTGGGGGCTGGTGATGAGCTTGGCGGCATCGAGGATGTTGACGTAGCCGTGGCCGTTTTCGTCGCAGGCAAACCAATCCTGCAGGTCAAGATTGGGCTCTCCGAAGAATATGGTGCCGCCCTGGTCCTCAAGGGCGATCAGAGACCTAAGGATGGCGCCTACAGACTGGGAAGAGACCCGTCCGTAGGTGGTCTCGTACTCCTTGGCGTGCTCGGCCACGTAGTTGAGTATGGCGCGCAAATCCTTGATGTCAATAAGCAGCAGGCCTTCGTCATCCGCCACCCGAAACACCAGGTTAAGGACGCCTTCCTGCACCTCGGTCAGGCCAAGAAGCCGGCTGAGGATGGTCGGGCCCATGTCGGAGACGGTAACCCGCACGGGGATGCCGTCGCCCTCAAGCATACTCCACAGCCGCACGGGGCAGCCCCGATAGCTCCAGTTCTCAATGCCGAAGCGTGCAATGCGCTGTTGCATCTTCTCCGAGTCTGTGCCTGGCTGGCACATGCCCCGCACGTCGCCCTTCACGTCCGCCATGAACACGGGGACTCCCGCCTGGGAGAAGCCCTCCGCCATGACCTTGAGGGTGACGGTCTTGCCGGTGCCTGAGGCTCCGGCAATCAATCCATGGCGGTTTGCCTGGTTGAGCAGGAGATGGCAGGGCTCTTGCCCCTGGCCCATCCATATGGCGTGTTCAACAAGCATAGGGTCTCCTTTGCAGGGCGGGGAGTGTGGGCTAACGGCGAGATTATACCTGTTCTTAGAGCATTCCTATCCGCCAAGCATCCGCTAGCTGGTTCCCGTGTCCTTCTTAAGAGATATTCTGGGAGGGCCGACCCTCGGTTCCGGCTCAGTTTGTTTGGCGCCCT
>JAQXQN010000043.1 GCA_029101185.1 Eggerthellales bacterium
CTGGGTGGACACATGGGCCAGGGCGGATTCGGAAAAGTCCGCCATCTTCTTCTGGGCCCCGGCGCCGTACTGCATGACCATGTTGGTGTCTCGTACGTCAATCTGTTGGGCGAAGCTTGCAACCATCTGCTTTTCTTCTGGGGTGAGCATGCTATCGTCGAGTATGGGCTGGGGCTGCTGGGTCTGGGTGATCTGCATATCCGGCATGGTCTGCAGGACCGGCACCGCCTGGACCACCGGCACCGCCTGGGCCACCGGTACCGCCTGGGCCACCGGCACCGCCTGGGCCACCGATTCAGCCTGGACCTGGGGATCGGGGGCGTAGGTGGGAATGGATGCCTGGTCAAAGGTGGGAGTGAGCGTCAGCACGGGGGTCTGAGGAGGGGTGTTGTCGGTGGTCATGGATGTTCCTGCCTTTCGGTGTATGTCGAAGCGTCCAGGGTTTCTCTATTTCGCGTTAAAGGGGCTGTTGACCAGGCCTTCTTGCGCCAATACGGTGTGTAGTACCGAGACATCCGTGGAGATGTCCCAGGCCATGTCCTTAAATACGGAGTCAAGCAGTTTTTCGAACGCCACACTTAAGGACTCAAGGGCGTTTTCAATTTCCCGCTTTGAGGAGAGGATGTTTTCGCCCTGAATGGGTTGGCGGTCCAACTCCCGATATGCGTCAAGGAGCTTGACGGTGGTGGGAAGGTAGTAATCCATCATCTGGTCCAGATCCCCAATGACTTCGGGGTGCTCCGAAGCCCGGCTGAAAATGGTGCGCACCACGTGCTCTATCTGGTCTATAGTGCGGCTGATCTGGGAATCCGCGATGTCATTGTTGCTCAGGCGGATTTTCGCAACGTACGCTTCGCCACGCTCAAGAAGCTCCCGTGCATCCCGACTGAGGTTTGCGGGATTGCCGGTTGGGGCTTCAGAAACGCTTCCGGCCAGGTCCTGTTGGTGCTGGAGCTGTGCGGCCTGGGCCCGGGCCTGGCGGTACTGGGCGTAGGCGGTGCGGGTCATGATGAGGAAGGACTCCGTGTCGTCAAGGGCGCCCTGTTTGAACAGGCCGCGCTTGAGCATCTTTTTGACGTTCTTGAGGACCTGTTTGGGCTCTTGGGCGGTTGCCGCGGCAATCTCGTTGATAAAGCAGTGTTCCCGCAATCCGATGATGTTGCGGTAGGTTTCAAACAGGTTGGCGAATTTGATCTTTTTGATGCCGAAGCCAAGGAGGGCCGCGCCGCTGATTGCTAAGACCCCCATGGTGGCGGCAACGTCAAGAGTTGAGCCAATCAGTAGCCCCGCGGTCAGGCACAGGGACGGCACCGCGATAAGTCCACCAGTAGCGGCAAGTAGCACTCCGGGGGCCTTTCCTGCGGATTTCTGATAGAGGTTGGCCATTTGCAGCTCAATCTGGCGCTGCTGCTGTTCACGGAGGCGCTCTTCCTGGACGCGACGCATGGTTTCGGAAGCACGGGAAAGGCCGCTTGCAATGTTGGCAGAAGCTATCTGCACGGAGCTGTTGATGGCATGCTGAAGCCCGCTGAAGTCCTGGGAGTTGATGGCGGCATTGACCGCTTGGTTGATTTGGTCTCCAAAGTTCTTTGTGGGATCCATGGCTGCCTCTCAGGTGCACCGTGGGAATGTGTCGGGTGCAGGACGCGTTCGTATCTCAAGCATTTTACTGCAACATATGGTGTAGAACGTTACACGATGGTGTCAGCACGGACTGTGCAAACTCCGCTTACCCCGCACAAACCCATGGTGCTTGGGGTATGCTTGCAGGGTGTTCAGGCAACTATGCGCCCGTGCGTCTCGGGTGCATCAACGAAAGGAGACTCTGATGAAGGATCCCAACTGCATTTTCTGCAAGATTGGCGCTGGCGAGATTCCCACCAGCAAGGTGTACGAGGACGAGTGGGTAATCGCATTTGACGATATGGAGCCCCTGATGCCGGTGCACGTCCTGATCATCCCTAAGGATCATTACGCTAACGTGGGGGACAATGTCCCTGAAGAGATCCTTGGCAAAGTTTTTGGCGCGGTGCGCAAGGTTGCCGACATCAAGGGCGTGACCGAGGGCGGGTATCGTCTGCTGGTGAACACCGGCGAGGATGCAAGCCAGTCTGTGCAGCATTTCCACGTGCATCTGCTCGGCGGCGGCCTTATGCCCAGGCCCAACGATCAGGATTGGGGTGCGGCAGCGTCCAACGCTCAGTAATACCGTCTTTTGTTCAGGAATTGCCCTTTGGAAACGGCTGCCGAGGGCAAAAGAATGGGCCGCGTCCGGCTGGGCGCGGCCCTGGATTAATGCAAGAGATTGGCAATCACGGTGGACCCGCCAGGGATGCGACGCGACAGAACCACCGGGAGGACGCCCTGTTACTCCTCAACAGGGGGCTTGAGCAGGCCATATCCGCCGTCCTTGCGACGATACAGCACGTTCACTTCGTTGGAATCCCTGTCAGTGAATACGAAGAAGTCATGGCCAAGCAGGTCAATCTGAATCAGCGCCTGCTCAAGGGTGAGGGGCTCGAAGTCAATCTCCTTCACGCGCACCACTTCGTCGTCGGCGGACAGCTCAGCCATCAGCTCGTCAAGGGAGGCGCCGGTGGGCTGAATCAGCTCGGGGGTCTCACGCTGGCGGAATTCGATGACCCGAGTCTTGAATTTCCGCAGTTGGCGGAGGGTCTTTGCGGCGGCCATGTCGATAGCGGCGTACATATCGTCGTCCCGCTCCTCCACATGGATGGTGTGCCCCTTTGCCCGGAGCGTGACCTCGCAGATACAGGGGTTGAAGCGGCCCTTTTCGTGCTTGAGCACAACTTCGGCGGAGGTGAAATCAATGTCAAACACCTTCAGGGAATTGCCGATCTTTTCAATGGCGTAGTCCTCAAGGGGCTCGGTGACGGTGATCTTGCGGCCGATGACTCGAATATCCATGGTGCCATCCTTTCAGATTGGGGATACGACTAAGGCCAACTCCTTTCTTGAAACGGGTTGCTGTGATTTGCTCACCTGTATGGTAGCGCAGTTAATCGCCTGCACAAGTCGGGGAATTGCTCGTTGCCAAAATGACGTGCGCCACGCTTTGGGGCGTATCTATGGATGGCTGTCGAAGTATACTGACCACGCATTGGGGTGTAGCCGCGACCGCCGAGCCAGCGTCCGCTGATCCCGCGTCCGCCGAACCAGCGTCCGCTGACGGATAGCACGCCCTAGAACAAGGCCGCCTGGTAGTTCTCCTCGGGGTGCTCGGGCTCAATGGCTAGCCTGGTCCCAAAGGGCAGATCCAGACAGTCCCTTCCCCCAAACAGCCACAAAGGCACGTCCTCGGGCTCAAGGAGCAGCGGCATTCGGGGGTGAATGGGGGCCACTTCTGGGGTGGGGCTGGTGGTCACAATGGCGAAGCGTCCTTCGCTGATAACCGCCGCCATCAGAAGATAGGGCCTCGCCACGGGCTCAAAGCAGTACTGCCGGCGTGCGGGTTTGCCGGTCTTGGGGCTGATGGCAGTTTCAGAAATATGCGGCTCAAAGAACCGACGGGCAGGGACCACGCATCTTCCCTGGTCAAAAGCGGGTCCCCACATGCTTTGGGGCTTTCGGGCAGACTCTATGCGGGCGTTGATGGCCAGCTGCCCGCCTTCTCGAAGCCTAAATCCCCAGGTTGCCTGGGTGGGCTGGAGCCCTGAGGGCGTGTCGGTGATAACTAGGGCCTGACCAGATGCGGTGGCATCCACCTGGGGGCCGTCTGCAAAGGCGGCGTGCATGGATGCCAGGTCTTCGGACTCAGGGGAGGCGATGGACTCGATGACACGCAGCACCTCCTCATAGGTGAGGGTGGTAAATCGTCCGCACATATCGCCTCCGTCTGCTTTGTCTAGGGTTGTTTCTTCCCCTGCATCTTATCCTAGCGGCATCTGATTCACCACGTCGTGGAGGCTTCGTCTGTCGGAAACGCCGGTTTTGCGATAAATGTTGCTTACATGGTGCTTGGCGGTGCCTCTGGCAATCACCAGCTGGTCGCAGACGTCCTGGACCGTGCGTCCCTGAAGCAGCAGCTCAAGCACTTCCACCTCTCGGGCCGTGAGCCCGCAGACCTTAGCCAGGGCCAGGCATCTCAAGCGCAGCATCTCTTCGGGAGATTGTGCCTGAAAAACCAGCGCGTCATCGTCGTGGAGGTCGCAAGCTTGTGTTTCAGCAATCTGCATGCCGGAAATCTGGGAATCGGCGGAATGGATTCCCGCAATCCGGGAATCGTTCACTTCGCCCTCAAGGATGCGCTTCTTCCTTCGAGGAGTCTGGCCATGGCGGCTTCGGTAGAGCAGGTCAAGGTCAGAGTTGGTAAACAGCAGCACTCCCACCAGCACCAGCATCAGCAGGGCAATGACCACAACTGAGTCTAGGATATGCATCTGGGCTGCGGTGGCAATGCCGCCCGCTCCCATGCTCCCAAGGGCGGAAGGGTCAATGCCCAGGGCGTATCGAGGCAGCAAAGATCCAATAAGTGTCCCCACCCGAGCCGCAAGAATCGCGGTGCCAAAGGCGATGCATACGGGTAACCCGCTTCTGTGGGCAACGTCGGTAGACACCAGCATAATTAGCATATCAAGGCAGTAAATTCCCAAGATGATCAGCCCGTTTCCCAGCCAGGAGGTGTTGGGGTCAAAGATCACCACGAAGCACAGCCCCAGAGCCATCAAGGGCAAAAACGGCTGGTAGAGAGCATGGGCTTCAGAAACCGGGCTGGTTATGAATATGTTGGCAACCAGGGCGGCCAAGCATACTCCGGCAACCACCATGGACAGGGTCTGGTTTCCCTGGACGTCGGAGGCGTTGGCCATGAACGGAATCACGTTCTCACACATGCCGTAGACCACGCTGACTATCAGCACCCCAAACAAGATGCGGGCAATGGGTGCGTCGGAGAGGTCCAATGGCGAAGCGGCTTGGGCGCGTCGGGGCTCGTTCTTGCAGGAGTGGAGGATTACGGCGCTGGCCACGGGAAAGGCAACCATGAGGGTCATGGCAATCAGGTGGGGGAGGGCGGAGACCAGGAAGAACAGGAGGAACGCAAAGAGGAAGGACAGGTATAGATACCTGCCCACCCTGCCGGTTGCCAGCTGGCTCCACAGCTTGCCCCACAGTATGAGCAGCAGGGCGTTTCCGATTGCAAGGTTGATCCCGCCTGCCATCAGGACCAAAACCTGGGGTCCCTGGGAGGAGAGGTAGGGAATCAGGGCCATTAGGAAGGTGCCCAAGGAAAAAGCTGCCGCCGCAACGGGCAGGATTAAGGGGTGATTGAGGGTTAGCCCCTTACGCAGGGCCAGGGCACCCGCCAGAAATATCAACAGGTATCCCAGATCAGTAGCGATGGTGATTCCCAACTGCAGGTCCACACCGCAGACGGAGGTCCCGATGGGAACCAGGGATGAGGAGCACATGGCCAGCATCCACCAGGCCTGCCAAAACCCCAATCCTACAAGTTTTAAGGTCTTGGGTAAGGCATCTGCCAGGGTCTGCTGGGTTTTTGGCAAGGTGTCCGCCAAGGTTTGACGAGGGTTCGGCGACACATCCAAGGGAGTCTGGCGCAGGTTGGACGCGGAATCGGTCATCCTTGATGCAATGCTACAGCGTTTGCTCAACACAATCCTCCGTGGGTTCTGGAGCGGGTTCTAGGCCTCTGGGAAACGGCATGGCCAATTATGTTAGCACCAGGTCAATGTCGCATTGTTTCGAACCAAGAAATTGCAATGGGCCAGAGTGGCCCATTTATGCCCCAAAGGGGTGCCACGCCAGGAGAAGAGGCCCATCCTTAGGGAAGATGGGCCGATTGGGCGGTTGTGGCGGAGGGTACGCTTCGTCATTGTGTCGAAGCGTACTGGGCGGACGGAGGGTATTCCGCCCGAAGCAAAGAAAGGGAAAAGAATCATGTCTGAGATTTCTAGGCGTAACTTTCTGACCGGGGCTGCTCTGGTTGGCGCTGCCGCTGGCGTGGCTGGACTGGCTGGCTGCAGCTCTCCTTCCAACGCCAGCAGCAATGCTGGTGCCGCAGGCGGCGCCGATGGTGCTGCGGTGGACTACCCCACTGACGGATCTGTGCGCGTGACCTATGCGTGGGAGGTTGCTCCTGAGCCCATCACCGAGTTTGCCGCAGAGGTTGACACTGACATCCTGATCATCGGCGCGGGCCTGGCCGGCAACGCCACCGCCTGTGCTGCAGCTGAGCAGGGCACCGGCAAGAAGATCACCGTGGTTGAGAAGACTGAGTCCTGGGTTGGCCGCGGCGGTGGATTTGGCGCCATCAAGTCCAAGTACATGGACGAGCAGGGCATCGTGGTGGACAAGGTCAACGGCAAGCAGCACTGGATCGCCCAGTGCGCTTCTCGTGCCAATGAGGACCTGATCACCCGCTTCTTCAACGACTCTGAGACCGCGTCCAACTGGCTGCTGGAGAAGGCCGAGCGCCACGGGTGCTTCATCATGGTGGGCGCCTTCTACAGCCATGACGACGTTTACGCCGAGCAGCCTGGTTATCACATGTGCATGAATGTCGGCGACGAGCTGAAGTCCACCGGTTTCGTGGGCTCCGAGGTACTGTACCTGGACGCTGTGGATAACGGTGTCGAGTACGTGTTCAACTCTCCCGCCGTGCAGCTGGTCAAGGAGGGCGATGCCGTGGTGGGCGCCATCTGCGAGACCGCCGAGGGCTATGTGAAGTACAACGCCTCCGCTGTTGTGGTTGCCACCGGCGACTTTGGCGGAGATATCGAAATGTGCAAGGCGTACGCTCCCATCTGCGCCGAGTACGGCCAGCCCCGCAGTCAGTACACCCCCGTTGGCGCGAACACTGGCGACGGCCACAAGATGATTATGCATGCCGGTGGCGTGCTGCAGGACCTGCCTTGCCCCACTATGATGCATCCCCAGGCCTTCTGCTGGTTCCATGGCCCCTTCCTGTTTGTCAACGACAATGGCCAGCGCTTCATGTGCGAGGACACCTGGGTTCAGGGCAAGTCCATTGCTATTAACCGGCAGCCCAACGGCGAGGCGTGGTCCATCTTTGACGCCAACTGGCCCACTGACCTGGTCAACGGCCTGCCCTACGGCGGCGGCATGTTCTGGGACAGCTTCCGCGCCTACGGTTCTGACCTGTCCGAGGCTCCTGCGTACTTTGAGACCCAGATCCCGGTCTACATCGAGTCCGGCATCGCCTATCAGGCGGACACCCTTGAGGAGCTGGCCGGCAAAATTGGCTGCGACGCCGCAACCCTGACCGCTACCGTGGAGCGCTACAACGGCATGTGCGAGGCCGGCGAGGACACCGACTACTACAAGAAGCCTGTCTTCCTGACTCCCGTCAAGGAAGGACCCTTCTACGCGCTGAAGGTCGGTCCCGCGCTGCTGTGCACCACTGGCGGCATGAAGTGCACCGTTGACTTTGAGTGCACCGACGCCAACGGTGCCGTGATCCCCGGTCTGTACGTCTGCGGTAACATGATTGGCGATATCACCGCTGTTGACTACCCCATCAATATTGCAGGCAACAGCCATGGTCGTTGCATCACCTACGGTTATGACCTGGGCATTGCTCTGGCAAACGCCTAAGTATCCCGAGGTCTGAAACCGATACGGTATACTGTGCGGGCGCTTCCCTGTTCCGTTTTGCCTATGGCGAAGCGGACGGGCGAAGCGCCCTTCGCGTGGCGCGCCCCTTATTGCAAGGCGCCCTTTGCGCAACGCGGATACGCTCACGAGGGGACTAGTATTGTTGGAAGGATGCCGGTATGGCTGATATGACCCAGACCCACCCCGCACCTCTATCCGAGGAGGAGGTGTCTGCCCTGTTTGCCCAGCTTGAGGAGCTGATTCCTCAGGTGGAACAGGCTGCCGCGGATGACGCACGGGTGCAGCGCGCTCGTCAGGCGGCGCAGATATTTCCTGTTGCGGAAGAGCTGCGCAAGGCGCGGATTCTTCTGGATTCCCAGTTGGCGGACCTTGAGGCGGAGAAGCGTGCCGTTAGACAGGCTCAGGCGGATGGGGACGCAAATGCGGCAGGATTTCATGGTTTCAAGCTGAAGAGCATTGGTGAGCAGGTGGATTTCGCTAAGGCCCCGGTGCAGCGGGCGGAGCAGGTACTTGAGGACATGATTGCCCAAAGTCCCTTTGCCAGTTGGGAGGAGGCCCAGTCTGCCCTGATGGATGAGGGGGAGTGCCAGCGTCTTGCCGCGCATGTCGAGGCCGTCAGGCAGGAGTACGCCCGGGTATTCAACCTGTGCAGCGCCTACGCGGAGTAGCGCCCCTGGTGTGTTTCTTCGTGCGCTTCTTCGTGCGTCCGCGTGCGCCTGGCCAGGTCAAGGCACCAGTACGCCAGTCCGCCAACCACGTAGGCAATCAGGTCAAGGGGGTCGGAGACGCTGCCTGTCACAAACAGAGGCGCGGCGTATTCCCAAAACAGCCCGCAGCAGAGCATACAGGCGCCATTCAACACCGGCCCAGTGATTCTAAGTCCTGGTCTGACCAGGTCAAACAGGGCGTTCAAGTAGGCCATGAAGGCAAGGCCGCCAAGCAGGTCATTAAAGTGGCACACCATGAAGTTGGCCAGCCACAGCCCAACCCCTGACGAAGCGTCCAAGGGCCAGTACGCTTCGCCAGAACCTATGCCTCCTGCGCCCTCTAGATAGGGCACGCCCAGGAGGAAGGGCTTGATCACGTAGGAGTTCAGGGCAAACAGTCCCAGGGCGGCAAAAAACACCGCCACATCAAAACGCAGATCCTGCTTGTGGCGGTAAAGGTTGCGAGCCATATCGGCTCGGGCCCTCGAAAGTTTTGCGGTTATCCGCAGGTTGCGAACAGCCATAGGCCGAATGCGATTCCGATGGCGATGGTAAGAATCCACCAGCAGCCACCATGCTCGTTGCTCATGCGTCCTCCTAGAACGTAGGGGCGCCCCAGTTTGCCCGGGGCGCCGTCGTGGGTAACGCGGTCAGTGTAGCATCGTCGCGGCGGCTACAGGTTAAGGGTGGCGTCTTGGGCACCAGATGTTACCTGCACAATGACATACGTTGACGAATCGCCATGCGAGAGGCAGATTGCCCAGGTCCCTTCGTCAAGGGAAAGCTGAGCCTGGCCGTCTTCGGTCTGCGCGGAGGTGATCTCCTGGGGCACCAGGTAGGTGCCGTCGGTGGAGGA
>JAQXQN010000044.1 GCA_029101185.1 Eggerthellales bacterium
CGCGGCAGGCGCGGGCGTGGGCGCAGGCGCTACAGGCGCGGACGCTTCGACATGGGGCTCCCGAGACTGGGCCCACACCGCATCCAGGTATCGATCAAGAGTGCCCTCCCCTATCCAGGAGGCCAAACCCAAGGAGAGCGCCTGGTCAAAGCTGAGATAATGGAGACTGGCAGGGTCAAAGGGATCGCAGCGCCTGATGTGGGCGGCAATGGCGTCGGCGGCCTTGGAGGTAATCTGGCACCCGTCGGGGCCGTAGACCTTGTATCCGTTGTAGGAAGCGGGGTTGTGGCTGGCGGTAATGTTGATGCCAGCGTCGCAGCCCAGGTCTCGGACGGCGAAGCTGAGCGCAGGGGTGGGCTGAATGCGGGGGTACACAAAGGCGCGAACGCCGTTTGCCGCAAGAACCCCAGCCACCACCTGGGCAAACAGCTGACCCTTGGTACGGCTGTCTCGGCAGATGGCAACCGAGGGGTGGGGGTTGGTGGTCTTAAGGTAATCGGCCAGACCCTGAGTAGCTCGGGCCACGGTGTACACGTTCATCCTGTTGGTGCCTACGCCAAGCACACCACGCAGGCCCGCGGTGCCAAACTCCAGGTCTCGATAAAAGGCGTCCTGAAGGGTATCTATGGCGCGTTGGGCGTCGGGATTGGCGCTGGCCCCCGCGGAGTCGGGGGCATCAGCAAACGCAGCAGCACCCGCGGCAGCGGCCAACAGATCCCGCAGTTCATCGGCAAGGTCCCGGTCAAACAGAACACCTCCTGCGGCGTCGCAGCCATCCACGGCGTTAGCGCCACCCGCAAAACCGGCTCCGTCCGCAGGATCATGGCCGCCCACGGCGTCGCAGCCATCTAAGGCGGCCAGTCCGCTTCGCCATGCAGAAAGCGCCTGCACGCAGGATGGGTCCAAGACCTTCTCCAGGCCATCAAGGTCAGTCAGTTCCATGGGTGCACCTCCGCGGAATCACGCGCCCTACCTGGGGCTATCGCTTGCGACGGGCCCGGAACGCCGCCATCGGCTCAATCCGAAGCCCCTGCTTATTGTAGGACAGGGCGATGTCGCCCTGAATGTTGGCAACCGCGCCAGGCCTGCCCAGAGTCTCCAGGCACGCCTGCACCGACGCCGACTCCACCCGGCCATCCGTCCCCAGCATCATAGACAGCAGCCGATCAAACACCCGTCGCTGCATGGGCGCGGGATGCTCCGCCAACTCCGGCTTGACCACAAAACCTTCGCCAGGCACCCGGCCTATGGGAGTAACAAGGGAAACCAGCAGGTCACGGGCTTGCGCGACGAGCATATCGTCCTCGTCGGCAATCAGGTTCATAGTCCGGGTCATGGTAGCAAGCAACTGAGGGTTGCGCTGTTTGGCCTTGGCCACCAGCTCGTGGCGGACGAAGGTCCGAAACCTGTCCGTCTGAGCGTTGGTGGCATCCTCCCGCCACAGGCCGCCGGGATGGGTCCCGTCAACATCGGAGCTGATGGCGAAGGGTACTGACCCGATATATTCCCGCAGGTCGTCACGGGACTCCTCAAGAAGGGGGCGCACCACGCGCATGCCTTGGAGCATGGCGGCGTGATCCATGGACCGAAACCCCCCCGGTCCAGTGCCCACCATGGCCCGCATGAAGAAGTTCTCCACCCGATCATCCGCCGTATGAGCGGTGCACACTGCCCCGTCGGCTGGGTCAAACCCCGTGTGCAAGCACAGACTCTCAAGAGCATCCTTTGCACTAGCGTAGCGCTGGGCCCGAGCCTGGGCCTCCATGTTCACCCCGGGACCCTGCAGGGCATCGGGGTTCAGCTCGCACATGAACAGTGGGATCTCCAAGACCTGGGCAAGCCGCTCCACAAACAGGGCGTCGCCATCCGAGGCCGCCCCCCGCAGCTTATGGTTGACATGGAGCATGGCAAGGGGGCCAGTCAGGCCCTGTTCCCGAAACTGGGCGCACAGGTAGCTCAAAGCCACCGAGTCCGACCCGCCAGAAACCATAAGCAAAAGAGGGGTGTTGGCATTCGCCAAACCCCTGACCTGGATTAATTCGGCAACTCTGCTGGCCACAGGGCTCAAATCCCCTGAGACGGCCCTGCGCGTCGCCATGTTAGCGCGCCGCCTCGAAGATCTCCGAGAACTCCTCGAGGAGCCTGCCCACAGGCAACCCCACAATGTTGTCGAAATCTCCGTCGTAGCGCTCAACCAGATGGGCGCCCTTGCCCTGAATGGCGTACGCCCCGGCCTTGTCCAAAGGCTCCCCAGTGGCCACGTATTCGGCAATGACCTGGTCAGACAGTTCCTTAAACCGCACAAAGCTCACCTCGTGCAGGGTGCGGAACCCCACCGACACGTCCTCGGGGGTAGGAGCGGCAATCAGCCACACCGACACGCCGGTGATCACCCGGTGCGCCCGCCCCGACAGGCTTGCCAGCATGGCGCGGGCGGCTTCCTCATCCTCGGGCTTGCCGAAGATCCGGCCCCCCACCGCCACCACGGTATCGGCGCCAATAACCACCGCGTGACCGCAGAAATTCTCATCCAGCAGTTCCTGCACCACCACGCCGGCCTTACGTTGGGCCAGGTCCTTGGCGGCCTCTTCAGGCAGGTTAATCAGGTCCGGACCCAGGGTCTCGTCCACTTCGGACACCCTGACCTGAAAGGGAATCCCCTCCCGCTCTAGAATCTCCCGGCGCCTGGGGCTGCCGCTGGCAAGAATCACCTGGATATGGGCGCGCTCCTGCTCCTGGGCGGCCTGCTCCTGGGCGGCCTGCTGACTATTCTCCTGATTCATGACAATCCTCGCATTCCTTCATGCCACATGGCGAAGCGTCCCGATCCACAATGTCAGGGGCACCCGCGGCAGCCGCCGCATCCGTGGCTGGGCCGTCTGCAGCGACAACGCCACCCGCGCCAGCCGTATCTTTTTGATCCGCACGCTTCGAGAGCATGATGATGTTTTCAACATGGGGAGTGTGGGGGAACATGTCCACCGGCTGCATCTCCATGATGCGATACCCCTGCTCAATCAGGTACTGAGCGTCCCTCAGCTGAGTCTCGGGGTTGCAGCTCACATACACGATGCGCTCCGGGGCCAGCGCAACCGCCGCCTCCAGGAACTCAGGGGTAGATCCCGCCCGAGGCGGATCCATAAACAGCACGTCGTAGCGTTCTCCCCTGTTGGCCAGAGCCCGCAGGTAGGAACTTGCGTCCGCCTGGATGAAAGTGGCGGACTCGATACCGTTGCGAGCGGCATTGTTGCGGGCGTCAGCCACTGCATCGGGCCGCTCCTCCACGCCAAGGACCTGAGCGGCACCAGGTGCACCGGCGATGCCCTTTGCCGCCACCAGACCGATAGTGCCGGTGCCGCAATACGCATCAAGCACCTTTTCCGTGCCAGTCAGGCGGGCCATCTGCACCGCCCGGGTGTAGAGCACCTCTGTCTGACGGGAATTGACCTGGTAAAAGGAGCGGCTGGAAATCCTAAAGCGCAGACCACACAGGTCATCCAGGATGAACCCGGGGCCGTAGAGCCTGTGCTCCACGTCGCCCATGATGGCGTTGGTGCGCTTGGTGTTGACGTTTTGGACCACGGTGGTGATCTGGGGATGCTTTGCCACCAGGGCCTTCACGAAGGACTTGGCCTGGGGGAACGCTTCTTCCCGAGTGACTAAAGTCACCATAATCTCCCCGGAGGTATGTCCAACCCGTACCTGGGCATGGCGAAGCATACCGGTGTCCTCATCCTCGTTGTAAGGCTCGATGCCGTAGCCGAGCATCATGTCCCGGATACTGCAGATGATGGCCTTGGCCTGGGTGTTTTCAATCAGGCACTCCCGAGAGTTGATAACCCGGTGGGTCCCCTTCTCGTACATGCCGCACAATACCCGGCGCTTGCGCAGCCGCTTGTCAAAGATGCCCACAAAGGGGCTGACCACCTTGTTGCGGTAATGCTTGGGGTTGTTCATGCCGCAGATGGCATTGACCTCACACTCCGGGTCAAGCACCTGGCCAAACAACAGCTCCATCTGACCCTGCTTAATCTTGAGCTGGGTCTTGTAGGAGATGCCGAGCATCTGACATCCGCCGCACTTGTCCTCAATGGGGCAGCTGAGGCCTGACTTGTTCAGGGGGTTGCGCGTAGGCTGCTGGTCATTGCCGCCAACGGCGGCGGGCTTGCCGGCCGCGGGCTTGGCGGCGGCGGGCTTGCCGGCGGCATGGGACGCTTCGCCATGGGACGCAGGCTGGCCCTTCTTCTTGTTCTTGTACTCCAGGCTCCGCTCCAGGTCGCGCTGACGCACGCGCTTTTTCTTGGGCGCGGCGGAAGGGGCCTGGTCAGGGGCGGGAGTTGATGTATGCGTGTTTTCCATGGGGCGCATTGTACCCGATGGAACCAAGGTGGCCCGCTATCCCGCGGGATTAGGCCAAAGTCGCAGAAGATGCCCACAGGGCAGAGTCAAAACCGGAGTCCTGGGGAGTATAGACCGCCATATATCCAAAGGAAGACGACCCAGCAAGCAGCACCAGGTACACATCCATAGTATCCCCGGATTCGTCAGTCTGGGTAAAGGAGCAGGCCAGAGACCCGTACTGGTCCTCTGAGAACTCCTTATCCGCAGGAATCAGGGACTTGGTACTCTCCCGGGCGGCAAACTCCTCCAGGGACTGGGGCATCTGGGCGCCCGAGACCGCGTAGGAATCCTGATCGTAACGAACCATATACATAAGGGTCTCACCGTCGGAGAGGTACAGCCACTTGTTGGGGATGCCCTCGGTACTTGCCCCGCCGTTCATCTGGAAGGTGCTCGGAGCATACGCGCTTCCCGTGCCCTGCAGCTCAAACACGGTGTAGTCAAGACCGCTGGCCTGCACCCCCTCCATGGTGGCACCGGGGCCTGATTCCACCATGGACCCGGAACTATGGCCAGACTGGGCGTCCGATCCGCCCGCGCCGTCCGCGCTTGCGCCCGCGCTTGAGCCCGAACCCGAATTCATGCCCGCACCCTCGCCCGAACCCGACACCGCCGTGGCCCCAAAGGGTCCCATGGTTGCCAGGAACACAAAGAAGGCCACGAACACGACGGCCACTGCGATGATGATGGATTTCTTTTTGCTCACGGATGCTCTCCATATGTCGAAGCGTGCTGGGCGCCAGGCTACCTAACCTCCAGCCGCTGGCTGTGCATTGGCGTCACACTCTAGCGGATTGGCAGGGTGCGGAAGGCTTCCAGGCCCTAGACGTGGGTTTTTCTCCACAGGTCTGCACATTTCGCCATAAAGCATCACTCAAGATGCCATAATGCCGAACTCGTGCGTCGGACCGAACCCGTATTGACCATGGTGTTTCATAAC
>JAQXQN010000045.1 GCA_029101185.1 Eggerthellales bacterium
TTTGGTGAGGCCCGGGTGGTTGCTTCAAGCGCCGACGAGAACTTCTCCTACATTCCCAACCTGGACGAGATTGAGTTCTCCGAGGATGCGGACTATGTCTACATCTGCGACAACGAGACCATCTACGGCACCAAGTACAAGAAATATCCCCAGGTCAAGGCTCCTCTGGTGGCTGACGTGTCCAGTTGTTTCCTGTCTGAGCCTATGAACGTGGAGGATTTTGGGGTTATCTACGGTGGCGCCCAGAAGAACATCGGCCCCGCGGGCCTTACCATCGTCATCATCCGTGAGGATCTGATTCCCACCGAGGATCTGCCCACCGTGCCGAGCATGCTGCAGTACCGCATCCAGGCGGACAAGGGCTCCATGTTCAACACCCCTCCCTGCTACGCCATCTACATGGCCGGCAAGACCTTCAAGTGGCTCAAGTCCCTTGGCGGCCTTGAGGCCATCGCCCAGCGCAACGCCGCTAAGGCCAAGCTGCTCTACGATTTCCTGGACCAGAGCACCCTGTTCAAGGCCCCCGTGCGCAAGGAGGACCGTTCCCTCATGAACGTTCCCTTCGTTACCGGCGATGCGGACCTGGACGCCAAGTTCGTGGCCGAGGCCAAGGCTGCCGGTCTGGAGAACCTGAAGGGTCACCGTTCCGTGGGCGGCATGCGCGCCTCCATCTACAACGCCATGCCCGTTGAGGGCGTGGAGGCCCTGGTCAAGTTCATGGCCGAGTTTGAGGCCGCAAACCTCTAGTCATCAGATTAAGCAGGGCCGTTCCCGCCTGGGAGCGGCCTTCTTAGCGAAGGAGTACCCACATGTACAAGGTTCACTGCCTCAATAACATCTCCAAGGTGGGACTGGCCCAGTTCACCGACAATTACCAGCTCACCGATGACATCGCCGAGGCCGACGCCATTCTGGTCCGTTCCGCGGATATGAAGGAGATGGAGTTTCCTCCCAGCCTGAAGGTGATCGCTCGCGCTGGCGCTGGCGTGAACAATATCCCCCTGGAGCGCTGCGCCCAGGCCGGCATTGCCGTGTTTAACACCCCCGGCGCTAATGCCAACGCTGTCAAGGAGCTGGTGATCGCCGGCATGCTGCTGGCCAGCCGCGACATTGTGGGCGGCGTTGAGTGGGTGAAGGCCAACGCCTCCGACCCCAACGTGGCCAAGTCCGTGGAGAAGGCCAAGAAGAGCTTCGCCGGTGGGGAGATCATGGGCAAGACCCTTGGCGTCATTGGTCTGGGGGCCATTGGCAAGCTGGTGGTTGGCGCCGCCGAGGCCTTGGGCATGACCGTCATCGGCTACGACCCCTGCAAGACCGCCGAGGACGTCAAGGCCATCTCCGCCACCATGGGCTTCACCTCCGAGCTGCCCGTTCTGCTTTCCCAGAGCGACTTTGTTACCATCCATGTGCCCGCCATGGCCTCCACCAAGGGCATGATCAACACCCAAGCCCTTGCCGCCATGAAGGACGGTGCGGTGTTCTTGAACTTCAGCCGCGACACGCTTGTTGACGACGCCGCCATGGCCGAGGCCCTCGCTTCCGGCAAGGTTGCCAAGTACGTCACCGACTTTGCCAACCCCGCCGTGTGCGCTATGGAAAACGCCCTGGTCATCCCCCATTTGGGCGCCTCTACCGCCGAGGCCGAGGACAATTGCGCGTCCATGGCCGCCAAGTCCGTCATGGCCTACCTGGAAACCGGCTGCACTGTGCACAAGGTCAACTAGGCTTTACGGCCATCCTGTTTCACCTAAAGGATTCCTGGCGAAAGGTCCTGCGTGGCAACTCTTCCTGATTCCTTTCTTGAATCCATGAGCCAGATGCTCAAGGAGGACTTCCCACGGTTTCTGGAGTCCTATCAGCGCCCCCTTCAGGCGGGGGTCAGGGCCAACACGTTAAAAGTGACCCCGGGGCAGCTTGCATCCGCGCTGCCCTGGGACCTTGCCCCCATACCCTGGGCGAGCAACGGGTTCTTTGTTGACGGGGGCCTGCGCCCTTCGACCCATCCTTTCTTTACCGCCGGAGCGTATTACCTGCAGGAGCCTTCTGCCATGGCTCCCGCCCAACTTTTGCCCGTGGAGCCCGGAGATCTGGTGCTTGACGTATGTGCCGCACCAGGGGGAAAGGCCACGGAGCTTGCGGCCCGCTTGCAGGGCCACGGGTTTCTGGTTGCCAACGATGTTTCCAACTCTCGGGCAAAAGCCCTGCTCAACAACTTGGAGCGCTTTGGCGTGGCCAACATGGCGGTAACCAGCGAGCCTGTTTCCCATCTGGCCCAAGCCTTCCCCGAGACGTTTGACAAGGTGCTCTTGGATGCGCCCTGCTCAGGGGAGGGTATGTTCCACAAGGACATGGCCATTGCCGCGGCCTGGGAAAAGACCGGTCCTGAACATTACGCGGAAATCCAGCGAGGCTTGATTTTGAACGCCGCCGACATGCTCAAACCCGGCGGATACCTGCTCTATTCCACCTGCACCTTCAACACCCTTGAGGATGAGGGGACGGTGGAGCATCTACTTGGGTGTCGCCCCGAATTCCGTCTGGTTAATCTGGCAACCCCCGAGAGGCTGGCCATGGGCTTTGCTCCCGGGTTTGGTTCCTGCGCCCAGGCGCTTAGGGTATTTCCCCATCTCATGAACGGGGAGGGGCACTTTATTGCCCTGCTCCAGAAGGGTCAGGCCGAAGATGGGCCGCCCGACGCCAAGCCCGCGCGGGATGCCAGGCCCCCGCGGGATGCCAAGCCCTCCAGGGACCCCAAATTCCCCCGCGACCCCAGGTCATCGCGGGACTCCAGGCTGGTTTCCTACCAGAAACTGCCCCAGGAGGTCCGAGACTTCTTTGACCAGCTGCGCTTTGATTCTGACCTTCCCTGGCGTGACGAGGGCCTATGGCAGATCCGGGGCGAAAGTCTCTATTACCTGGCCCATCCCGAGCTCGCTCAGGCCCTGGTCAAATACCTGCGCTGCGGACTTCTGGCGGGCCAGATCAAGAAGGGCCGTTTCGAGCCCTTCCAGCCTCTGGCCATGGCCCTTCCCTCGGAGAGCTATCCTCGGGTCTTACGCCTTCAACCCACAGACCCCCGCATTCAGGCATTCCTGCGGGGCGAAACGCTGACCCTGTCCGACCAGGAGCATGAGTGCCTGGCGAAGCGTGCTGCCCGTTTTGGAGCCCCTGCTCAGGGCTGGATGCTTGTTTGCGTGGAGGGCTTGCCCCTTGGATGGGGCAAGGTTGCCGGCCAGGTAGTCAAGAACAAGCTTGCCTCGGGCTGGAGGCAGACCAGGTAGGTTGTCTGGGCTGAGCCCCAGGCCGATAATTCGTTACAAATGGCGAACCTGGACGCTTCGACAGGTGACAGACCTGAGTTTTTCGGTACCATTTTGCCTTACGATGCCTTGAAGGGATTCATGCATGAAGGGAGCGTCCCGTGATTGACGTTGAGAAACTGACCGCCTTGATTCCCCCGTCGGCGGTGGATAAAGAGAGCCTTTCGCTGTACTGCGATTATTCCTACGGCAATACCATTGCCCCTGAGATGTACACAAAATACGACATCAAGCGGGGCCTGCGCAACGCGGATGGCACCGGTGTGGTGGTAGGAATCACCAATATCTCCGACGTCCATGGATACACATATGACCATCAGGGAAACAAAATCCCTGATGAGGGACGGCTTACCTATCGAGGTTACGATATTAACGACCTGGTGGCCAACGTGGTCAAGGAAGATAGGTTCGGGTTTGAGGAAACCGCCTACCTGCTTATGTCTGGCGTGCTTCCCTCCGAGCGGGAGCTGGCGGATTTCCGCACCCTGTTGGGGGAGTATGCGGATTTGCCCGACGGCTTTACCGTCAACTACATCATGCGCCCGCCTACCCGTGACATCATGAACGCCATGGCCCGGGCCATTCTGCAGCTGTATGCCTTTGACCTGCGGGCGGAGGAACGCTCTCGCACTCACGAGTTGGACACTGCCATCATGCTGCTTGCTCGTCTGCCTCGCATTATGGTCCTTGCCTACCACGTATATCGGGACAAATTCTTTGGCGACAGCATGTTCATTCACCATTATGTTCCGGGAGAGTCCACTGCCCAGACCATCCTGAGTATGCTTCGGCCGGACCGCAGCTATACGGATCTTGAGGCCAAGACCCTAGATTTGATGCTCATGCTTCATGCAGAGCACGGCGGCGGCAACAACTCCACCTTCTCCTGTCGGGCTCTTACCAGCGCGGATACGGATCCTTATTCCGCCTATGCGGCCGCCATCGGTTCTCTGAAAGGCGCGCGGCACGGTGGAGCCAACAACAGGGTCACTGCCATGACCTCTGACATCAAAGAGCATGTGCGCGACATCACCAACGAGGGACAGGTGGCTGATTACCTGCGCAAGATCGTCCGCAAGGAGGCCTACGATCGCACGGGCCTGGTTTACGGCATGGGCCATGCGGTCTACACCAAGTCCGACCCCCGTGCCGTGTTGTGCCACAAGTACGCAAATCGTCTGGTGAAGGGCACGGATCATGAGGAGGAGTTCCGACTTCTAGAGCTTATCGAGCAGCTGACACCCCAGCTGCTTGCCGAAGCGGGCAAATCCAAGGACATCTGCGCTAACGTGGACCTGTACTCTGGATGCGTGTACGCCACTCTGGGTATCCCCAAGGAGATGCTCACGCCCCTATTTGCCTGTGCTCGCATGGCTGGCTGGGCCTCCCATCGCTTTGAGGAGATTGTTTCCGCCAAGCGCATCATGCGCCCCGCCTTCCAGAAGGCCTGCCCGGATAGGGACTACGAGCCCCTGGCAACCCGCATCGAACACCATCACCTGCAGGACTAATCAAGAAGGACCCTTATGCCCCTGACCCTCAACACCCAGCTTGACCAGCTATTGCTCTCCGGTATCCGCCGGTTTTCCGCCCTGGCCAAAGCGACCCCGGGATGCATCTCCTTGACCCTTGGGGAGCCCGATCTCAATACTGACGAAGTGGTCAAAACCCAGGTCACCCAGGATCTGCGCGACAACCTGACCCATTATCCCTTAAACAACGGGCAGCCCTATGTGCGTGAGGCCATCAGTGGACATATGGCCCAGTGCCGCGGTTTGGCGTACGCCCCTGACGAAGTGATCCTCACCTGCGGCGCCACCGAGGCCCTGTACGCTTCGCTTACCGCAGTCCTCAATCCCGGAGATGAGGTAATCATCCCGGTTCCCGCCTTCACCCTCTACCAGTCCATCGTGGTGATGAATCGGGCGGTGCCTATGGAGGTGGATACTTCCCAGACCGACTTTCAGCTGACCCGGGAGCTGCTGGAGGGTACTTTTACCCCCCGGACTAAAGCGGTGGTGGTGGCATCACCCAACAATCCCACCGGCGTGGTGCTTACCCCCGAGAGCCTTGACGTGCTCGCGGAATTCTCCTCCGCTCATGACGTGTTCGTGATCTGCGACGATGTCTATGGCCGCCTGGTCTATGAACCTGGATTTCAATCCTTCGCCGCCCGACATCCCCAGTTGCGGGATAGGACCATCGTTTGCGACAGTTTCTCCAAGCCCTATGCCATGACCGGCTGGCGCCTGGGTTGGATTGCCGCCAATAGGGAGCTGATTGCCCAGATCAGCAAGGTGCATCAGTACATGATCTCCTCCGTCCCCGCCTTTTTGCAGCATGCCGCCTGCACAGCCCTGGAGACGGATATCAGCCCCGCACTTGAGTTATATCGCGACCGCCGTGAGCTGGTGCTAGCCCGGCTTGATCAGATGGGACTACCCACGGTGCGCCCCGAGGGAGCATTTTACGCGTTTCCCCAGGTGAGCCAGTTCGGGCTCTCTTCGGAGGAATTCTGCGAGCGGGCCATCCGTCAGGCTGGAGTTGCGCTGGTGCCCGGCGTGTTCTTCGGTGCCGAAGGCTACGTGCGCCTGAGCTACTGTTGCGCCATTGAGGATATTGCGCAAGGTTTGGACAGGCTGGAGTCCTTCATCCGCACCCTTGAGTAGAATGCCTCATGAATATTCATGTCGAAGCGTCCAGTACGCTTAGGCATGGTCAGCGTGGGCACAGGGATGGGAAGGACACCCATGAGCAAGAAAAATATCCTGGTCACCGGCGGGGCAGGTTTTATTGGGAGCCACACTTGCGTTGAGCTTTTGACTGCCGGCTACAACGTGATTGCCGTGGATGATCTGTCCAACTCCTCCGCCCAGGCTATTGAACGGGTCCGTCAGATTGCCCAGATGGAGCTTGAGGCGGGCCGTGTTGCCGAAGTAGTCAGGGCCCAGGGTTTGGGCAAGCTGATGTTTCATCAGGTGAACATTCTTGACAGAGTTGCCCTTGACCAGGTGTTTTCCCAGCAGCCTGTGGATGCGGTGATTCATTTTGCCGGGTTTAAGGCGGTAGGGGAGAGCGTGGAAAAGCCCCTGGAGTACTACCACAACAACCTGACCGGCACCTTCACCCTGTGCGACGTGATGCGAGAGCACGGCTGCAGGACCATTGTGTTCTCCAGCTCCGCTACGGTCTACGGGGATCCGGACTGCGTGCCCCTGACCGAGGTCGCCCAGAAGAAGAACGCCACCAATCCGTACGGATGGACCAAGTGGATGATTGAGCAGGTCCTAACGGATTTGTATACCGCTGACGACAGGTGGAACGTGGCTCTGCTGCGCTACTTCAATCCCATTGGCGCCCATCCTAGCGGCCTGATTGGCGAGGATCCCAAGGGTATTCCCAATAATCTGGTGCCCTATGTGGCCCAGGTTGCTGTGGGACGCCTGGATCATGTGAGGGTGTTTGGGAGCGACTATCCCACCCCTGATGGAACCGGGGTGCGGGATTATATTCACGTGGTGGACCTTGCCCGTGGCCACGTGGCTGCCCTGCAGTGGATGGAGGGACGCAGCGGCGTGGAGGTCATTAATCTGGGAACCGGTACGGGCTCAAGCGTACTTGATGTGATCCATGCCTTTGAGCGTGCCTGCGGCAGGGCGCTTCCCTATGTGATGATGCCGCGGCGGGCTGGGGATATCGCTGAGAATTATGCGGATCCTACCAAGGCCCGCACGTTGCTTGGTTGGGAGGCCGAGTACGACCTGGACCAGATGTGCCGAGACTCTTGGAACTGGCAGTCCCACAACCCCAACGGGTATGAGGATTAAGGCTGCGGCTTAGGACGCTTCGACAGGCAATGGGCACAACGACGACATGGCGATAGATTCCATAGCGACGTAAAGCCGATTAGCAACGCAAAGCCTGATAACACTGAGTACAAAGAAAGCCCCCGCAGGTGCGGGGGCTTTCTGTAATGGGCGATTGTCTGCCAGATGAGGGCTTAGAGGACCTGGTCGGTCTCCTTGAACTTCATCTCGGCGACGGGAACCTTCTTGACGGCAGCCATGGCGTACATCAGAGCGATGTAGACGATAGCGCCTGTGAGCAGGGACTGCAGGCCGGGGATACCCACGGTGATGAAGTAGCCCACGCAGGTGCCGATGACCCAGGAGACCAGTGCGACGGGGTTCCAGTTCTCAACGGTCTTGGGCAGTTCGCCAGCCTCGCGGCTCTCCTCAAGGGCCTTACGGTTGCGCTTGAGGATGAAGTAGTCGGAGACCAGGATGCCAGCCACAGGGGGAAGCAGGACGCCCAGGAAGGACAGGAAGGGAATCAGGTAGTCAATCATACCGGCAATGGAGGCGGCAGTACCGATGATGCCGGCGACCCACACCAGGATGTTGCGGTTGATCTTGATGTTGAACAGGGCGTTGATGGCGGTTGCGGCGCCCAGGCCAGCGGAGTAGAGGTTCATGTCGTTGAGCTTGACAGTGGAGGCAACCACGATGCACACGCCGATGACGCCGGAGGTGGCCATCATCATGGCAACGATGTTCTCGGTGCCGGTGGCGTTGGCCAGAACCACAGCGATCAGGTTCATGCCCAGCTCGCCCAGGAACGTGCCGATGAGGGTCATCCAGAACATTTCCTTGCCATTGCGCAGGAAACGGCCATAGTCAGGAGTGCAGATAGCGCCAGCGATGAAGCCACCGGCAACCATGGTGACGGCGGTACCGAAGGCCAGCTCGGGACCAGGATGGGTGCCCAGGTCAATGGTGAATTCTCCACCACCGAGCACGATGAAGAAGGAAACCAGAACCACAACGATGAACAGGGGCACGAAGATGGAGGCGAAGTTGGAAATCCACTTCATACCAGCGGCCACCAGAGCGGTGACGGCGACACCGGTGATGATCATCCAAGCCCACAGGGGCAGGATGCCGATGACCTCATACATACCCTGGCCGAACACGGCGTTCTGATAGCCGAACCAGCCAAGCATGCAGATGGCAACCACCAGGCCAAAGATGGCGGAGCCGCCCTTGCCCAGGCCGCACCAGCGGGTCAGCAGGGAGGTTGACAGGCCCTCGCGGGCAGCGGCGGTACCCATTGCCCAGGAGACCACCTGCAGGATGACGGAACCGAGCATGGTTGCCCAGAAGGCGCCCCAGAAGGTCATGCCAAAGCCCAGGCTTGCGCCCAGCGCCAACTGGGAGACGCAGCACAGAGCACCAATACGAACCATGAGGATCTTCCACATGGGTTGCTTGCCCTCGGCGGGCACGCGGGTCAACGAATAATCGTTGTCCTTGACTTCGACAGTCTTATCTGCCATAGCCGTTCCTTTCATGACGCGTCATCCGCCATAAAAGAAAGCCGTTATCAGGCGTTCTTTTACGGCGAAGGACAATTATCAGATTGCGGTAGTGTACTGGTTGTTTGTTGTTGGAGCGGGTAAAAATGAAACTTTTTTCGCTGAAATGAGTAAAATTCACGTTTAACAAACTTGAAACATTTGTTTTCTGTTGTTTATACACCCATGTGAACGCATAAAAAGAACCCTTTAACAGAAACTGATGCATGGGTTAATTGCTAGTAATACTGCATATTCCAATAAAAATATGCAGTATTACAATTCATAGTTCGTGCAACAAAGTGTCCGAAGTGTTACGCAAGTCCTACCCATTGGGAAACGACCGGAATCCATCCGCCAATAAGCACTACTAGAATCAGGATAGGAAGGACGTAGCGTAAGTAGCCTTTGATCCATCGGGGGAAGGCAATGCCTTTGCCCGCGTCCGCTTCGGCAAGGAAATTCTTAAAGCCCCAGCCCTTTTTGTGGGTGCAGAACAGGAGAATGATCAGGCCGCCGATGGGTAGGATGTTGTTGGAAATGATGAAGTCCTCCAGGCCCTGGATGTCGCCGATGCCGGGAATAGTGAACCCGGACCAGAGATTGAACCCCAACAGGCAGGGCAAGCTGAGCAGGAAGATCAGGCTGCCGTTGATGAGCACGGACTTCTTGCGGCTCATGTTCCAGTTGTCTATGGAGAAGCTCATGATGTTTTCGAACACGGCGATGACCGTAGAGAGGGCGGCACAACTCATGAATAGGAAGAACAGCGTGCACCAGATCTGCCCGCCAGGCATCATTTCAAATATTCCAGGCAAGGTGATGAACACCAGACCAGGGCCACTTCCGGGCTCAACGCCAAAGGCGAAGCATGCGGGGAAGATAATCAGGCCCGCCATGAGGGCCACCAGGGTGTCAATGCCACCCACCCGCAGGGCTTCGGAGGGCAGGGAGTAGTCCTTGTCAACGTAGGAACCGAAGATCAGCATGGAGCCGATGCCTAGGGACATGGTAAAGAATGCCTGGCCCATGGCGTCGTAGACAACGCTGGCGAAACCGCCAAGTCCGCCGCTGAATAGAGCACCGAAATTGGGCATCAGATAGAACTGTAGACCAGTGGATGAGCCAGGCAGGGTCACGGCACGCACGCATAGCACTATGAGCACTACAAACAAGGCGGCCATCATGACTTTGGTGACCCGTTCCACACCGTTTTGTAGGCCCACGGCGGTGCATATCATGCCCACAGCTACTACGATTATCAGATAGACCAGCATCTCGGTGGGATTGGCAAGCAGAGCGGCAAAGACGTTGGAAACCTGGTCTGCAGGCATCCCCACAAACACGCCCTGGGCGCTTTTGACCGTGAAGGCCAGCATCCAGCCTGCGACAACGGTGTAGAACATCATGAGCAGATAGTTGCCGGCAAGGGCGACCCATTTGAACCAGTGCCACTTGGTGCCCTGGGGCTCAAGTTCGTCAAAGGCGCGTCCGATGCCTTTCTGGGACCCGCGGCCGATGGCAAACTCCATCACCAGGATGGGCATGGCAAAGATGACAAGAAACAGGATGTAGATGAGCACGAAGGCGGCACCGCCGTTTTCGCCGGTGATGTAGGGAAACCGCCAGACATTTCCGAGGCCTACGGCGCATCCTGCGCTGATCAGGAGAAATCCCAGGCGGGAGCTGAAGCGGTCCCGAGGTTTGGCGGATGCGGCTGCAGGTGTGGCCTGCGCAGTGGCGGGCGCTGCCGAGCATGACGAAGAGCACGTCGAAGCGTGCGAGGATGCATGAGACATGGTGGTCCTTTCATGGGCAGGCGACGGTGCGTGGCTGGCCGTCGCATATATCGCATATGGCACCATGATGTCATAAAAGCCCCTGGTTGGCTATGGTTGGGACGGTTTACGCGAGGGTGATTGTCCAGGACATTGGGCGCTTCTTTACACGCGGGTGAATTGCGGGTTGGTCGCTTTGCCGCACCCGGGGGCATCGCGTGCCGGGCGCTTCGCCACATTGGGAAACGTGTTAAAAAAGTTAACCATTGGAAACTTACACCTTCCATTTCTCAAAAGGTGTGGTAGCATCTCCGCCGAAAAGTTAACAAAGGTAAACATCCTATGGTCTGCATCGTGCAGCCATGGGGGAAAGGCCGCACATGAGTACACAACACACAATGGCACGACCTGGCGCTCAGGCCGCCACGCAGGTAACCACGAAGGCAACCACGCAGGCAACCCTTAAGGACATTAACCCAGGTCAGCGCTGTAAGGTGGAGTTTTTGGCTGGCGCAGGGGCAATTCGCCGTCGGATCATGGACATGGGCGTTACCAAGGGGACCGAAGTGCAGGTGCGCAAGGTTGCACCTTTGGGGGATCCCATGGAGGTTACGGTACGGGGCTTTGAGCTGACCCTGCGCAGTTCGGAGGCGGCGCTGATTGCTGTCGCGCCCCTGGCGTAGCGTCGGAAGGGAGCCAGACGTGAAACTGACAATCGCCCTTGTCGGCAACCCCAATAGCGGCAAGACCACTATGTTTAATGCCCTGACCGGATCGAGCCAGTACGTGGGAAATTGGCCTGGCGTTACCGTCGAGAAGAAGCAGGGCACGTACGTGAAGGACACCCAGGTGGGCATCGTGGACCTGCCGGGTGTGTACTCGCTTTCTCCATACAGCCCCGAAGAGGTTGTGACCAGGGATTACATCTTGAGTGGCAATCCAGACGTGGTGGTGAACCTGGTTGACGCCACGAATCTTGAGCGGAATCTGTATCTGACCACGCAGCTTCTTGACCTGGGTGTTCCCATGGTTGTGGCGCTAAACATGATGGATCTTGTGGAGAAATCCGGCGGTTCCATTGATACTGAGGAACTGGCTCAGCGATTGGGTTGTCCGGTGGTAAGAGTTTCTGCCCTGCGCCATCGGGGTCTAGATGAAGTGGTTAAGGCCGCAGCTGACGCCGTTGATGCTGCCGCCGCTGCTGCCGCACCTGCCGCGGCGGGCGTGAACCTGAGCGCGCCAGTTGAAGACGCTATTGCCAAGATTGCCTGCATTGCTGGGAGCAAACTACCCAGGTCGGGGGGCCGTTGGTATGCAATTAAACTACTTGAGGATGAACAGGGAATTGCGGAGAAGCTTTCCCTTTCAGCCCAGGAGCGCCAGCGGATCAGCACGCTTCGCCAGGAGATTGAAACAGCCCTTGACGACGACGCCGAGGCCATTATGGCAAACCAGCGCTATGAGGCCATAGACAGGTTGCTTGCGGGGTGCGTGCGCAAGGGCGTCTCGGAGTCGTTGGTGACCGAGAAGATTGACCGGGTGGTGACTAGCCGCTGGTTGGGTATCCCCATATTTGTGCTGGTCATGTTCCTGGTGTATTTCATTGCCGTGTCTGTGGGAGGCGGCGTTGTAACCGACTGGGCAAATGACGGTCTTTTTGGCGACGGCTGGTTGTATGGGTTTGGCGATATTGACCACGGCGATCCCGAGGGCGAGGGCGTGTGGATGCCTGGTCTGGGCGCTATTGTTTCCGGCTGGTTGGAGAGCTCTGGATGCGAGCCCTGGGTGAAAAGCCTGGTGGTGGACGGCATTATCGGCGGAGTTGGCGCAGTGCTTGGATTTGTGCCCCAGATGATCTTGCTGTTTTTGATGCTGTCCTTCTTGGAGGCCTGCGGATATCTTTCCCGTGTGGCGTTTGTGCTTGACAGGGTGTTTAGGCATTTCGGCCTATCCGGCAAAAGTTTCATACCTATGCTGATTGCCAGCGGCTGCGGTGTACCTGCGGTAATGGCTACCAAGACCATCGAAAACGAGCAAGATCGGCGCATGACTGTCATGACCACCACCATGATTCCATGTGGTGCCAAGATGCCTATTATCGCCCTGGTTTTTGGCGCCCTGGTGGGTGGAGACTCTGGCGTCACCTGGTGGATTGCGCCCTTGTTCTACTTCTTCGGGCTTGCGGCTATTGCAATTTCTTGCTTGATGCTTAAGAAGCTGCGCTACTTTGCTGGGTCAGTGACTCCCTTTATCATGGAGCTTCCCAACTATCATCTGCCCACCCTGCGAAGCGTGCTGATGGCCACTTGGGAGCGAGTGCGCAGCTATATCGTTAAAGCCGGTACCATCATCTTCCTGTCCACTATCGTCATCTGGTTCCTGATGAACTTCGGGTTTGAGGGAGGTTTTGGGCAGGGCTCCTTCGGGCTGTTGGACTCAGAGGCCGAGCACTACTTGGACGATAGCCTCATGGCTGGTCTGGGCGGACTTCTGGCTTGGCTTTTTGCCCCCTTGGGCTTTGGCGATTGGGGCGCTACCGTGGCTACCATTACCGGTTTGGTTGCCAAGGAGAACGTGGTCGCTACGGTTGCCGTGCTGGTTAACCTGGTTGATCTGGGCGAGTCCGACCCTGGACTGTGGCAGGGTTTCGCCGCACTGCTTGGCGGCGACGCCTCCACCATCATGGCCTTCTGCGCTTTCAACCTGCTGTGTGCCCCTTGCTTTGCCGCCATCGGCACCATACGCCGACAAATGGTTAGCGCGAAGTGGACCTGGGCGACCATTGGTTACCTTTGCGGGTTTGCTTGGGCCATCGGCCTGATGGTTCGCCAGTTTGTGGGTCTTGCACTTGGCGAAGTGTCCTTTGGCGTCTGGACTGTGGTGGCTCTGGCTCTGCTTGCTGGTATGCTGTTCTTGATGATTCGGCCCGCGCCGAAGGCTGCTGAAAAGGAGGTGCGTAAGTGAACCTGGCAACGATAGTGGTGCTTGGGATCATCGCTCTATGGGCGGTCTGGGCAATTGTCAGGATGCGTACTCGGGGGCTGTGTGATTGCTCCGACCATTGTGGTGATGCGTGCGCCTCGGGTTGTGCGGGGTGCTCAGGGTGCAGCGCCTGTAATCTGGAGAGCCTGAAGATTGCCATTGATGCGGGCGGTGAGGACAAGGCTGTGATGCGTGAGGCCGAGGTGAGTGGTGGTTCCACCGACGAGGGTGTAGCGAACTACACTGGCGCCGTAGGCGCCATGAGCACCGAGAGCTGCTGCTGTGAGGGCGGTCGGCGATAGGACCGTTATGGGATCGGGTGTCTTTTTGAGACCCAAATAGCCCTCTAGCCTTTCGATGTCATTCTCGATGGACGTTTTGAACGATTGGGAGTCATTTGGTGGGCCTCGTGGACGTTTTGAACGATTGGGAGACGTTTTCTGTCTCCCAATCGTCGTTTTAGTCCATTTTGATCTCCCAATCGTCGAAAACGTCCATCCGGGGCCCGAATTTGATCTCCCAATCGTCCGTTTTGTCCACGACCACCCTGTTTGTACTCCCAATCGTCGAAAACGTCCATCGGTGAATGGATGATAAGTATTTGTGCCACCACCATATGATTTCAGAATCAGAAGCGCTTAGCACTCGCATCTGTTTGCATCTTAACACCATTCTACCGAGGGCCGTGAGCCGCTGTTCGCTGCGATGCGTTGCATTTAGAGTGAAGATTCAAGGCATATATATAATTTGGGGTAAGCAGCAAATCTGAAGCGATTGCGCTGTTTGAAAAAGCAACGCTGGAACAGATGAAACGGAATAGAGAGGACTGACGAATGGAAATTGTTATCAGTGACCAATACTCAGTACTGATTGCTGCAATAGTGGTGTTGTTCAGATTGGTGATCCCCGTTATTCTTGGAATATACGCACGTAAAAAGGGGTATAGCGCGCTGCTTATCATCGTAGTAGGAGTATTTGTTTCGGTCATCGTATGTGCTGCGTTTGCATTCCTTTTGCCAGACAAGCGCACCATGGCGCCCATACAAGACGATGACGATGATCCGCCTGCGAAATAAGAGGGTCGCAGAAAGCTGTTCTCGATGTTAAGTTTCAAAAGTTGGGATTAGAGACGAAAAAGGGCCGTTGCGGATCAATCCGACACGGCCCTTTACATATCTGGTGCCCCCGGGCCGATTCGAACGGCCGACACCCGCTTTAGGAGAGCGGTGCTCTATCCCCTGAGCTACGAAGGCAGGTGCAAACCCCTGCGCGCAAAATCCTACGCACGAAGACGGTGTGCAGGGCGGTATTGTACATCACCTTGCCCCGCGAAACCTGTGAAACCAGGACGCTTCGACATTTTCCACGTGAGGGCAAACCAAGGGCGAAGCGAGGGCGAACCGAGGACAACCCGAGGACAACCCGAGGGCGAAGCGAACGGCTGAGAAGAGCCATCCATAACGACGCCTGCAAAAGGCGTGTCGGATGGCTGTTCAAAGAAGACTAGGGGATGCGGATCAGGCGCTTGTAGGCTTCAAGGCCGGAAACCAGGATGGATTCGTCAAAGGTGAAGGTATCCGCGTGCAGCGGCGTGGTGGTACCGGTTCCTAGCAGCATGAACACGCCAGGCAAATGGCGCTGGTAGAAGGCGAAATCCTCCGCAATCAGCAGGGGTTCGGGCAGCTCCTCGATGTTCACATGAGCCGATGCCAGAGCAAACAGCTCCGGATTGTTGACCACGGGGGGATAGCCTTCGGAATAGTCCACCTCTACGGTGCATCCGGCCTCGGTGGCGCGAAGGTGGGCCAGGCGGCTGATTTCGGCTTTAGCCTTGGATCCCATCTCTTCGGAGAAGGTGCGCAGGGTGCCTTCCACGTACGTGCGGGATGAGATCACGTTGCGGGCCTGGCCGGACTGGAGCAGACCGCACTTGAAGGTGCAGGGTTCAAGGGCACGCTGCTGGTCCATGAAGGCGTAGCTGTCAATCAGCCAACGGGCCGCGGCATCAAGAGAGTCCGCCCCCTGGGACGCCTTGGCAATATGGGCCGCTTTGCCGTGGAAGGTGAAGGTGGACTCGGAGGTGGCAGCCAACAGAGGCCCCGGGCGGCTGGCAATGGTGCCAGCGGGCAGGTCCGGCCAAACGTGGAAGCCGAAGATCCTATCCACGTGGTAGGTCTCAAACACTCCCGACTCCACAATCAGCTGGGCTCCGCCGGTGGTTTCTTCCGCCGGTTGGAACACAAGTAATATGTTACGGGGAAGGCTGTCCGGATCTGTGGCCATGGCGTGGGCGATATGCCGCGCCAGGCCCAGGGCCATGGACATGTGGCCGTCGTGACCGCAGGCGTGCATCTTGTCCTCATGGGTGCTGGCCCAGGCAAGGCCGGTGCGCTCGGTCACAGGCAGAGCGTCCATGTCGGTGCGCACGGCGGTGGTGCGCTTGGAACCCAGGTCAAAAAAGGCGCATAGGGCGCTGGGGGCGGGCTCAATCACCTGACAGGGTAGGGCGGAAAGCTCCTGGCGGATGTATGCCAGGGTCTTGGGCAGGTCAAAGTCAATCTCCGGGATGCGGTGCAGATCCCTGCGGAATTGGGTCAGGGTGGCCAAGTCTGGCTCCTGAATGACAGCGGCGGTGTTGGTCAAATGGGTCATGGCAAATCCTCGCGTTGGGGTGTGACCTGTGCATTGTACGCGTTCGTCAGAAGAATCCTGCGGCAAGTGGGACTCCTGGCCTAAAGCGGGAAAACCTTACATCAAAATCCACAAACCGATGTCATCGGGAATCCTCACCCCCTTGTGCCCATGTATGGGACAGTCGGGGTGCTACTATTCTCAATCAAACATACGAGCGAAAGCGTGAGGCAGGCATGTTGCATATTCATGACGAAGCGGTCAGAGCCGTGCTTCTCCAGGGTCATTTCGGGCTTGAGCGGGAGACCCTTCGAGTCACCCAGGAGGGGTTTCTCTCTCATGAGCGCAATCCCTTTGGGGAGAGCGAGCACATTGTTCGGGATTTTAGCGAGAACCAGGTGGAGATCAACACCTCTGTGTGCGACACCCCGGAAGAGGCGGTAGCGGAGTTGGTGCACTATGACGCTCTGGTTCAGCGCCAGCTGGCCGTTATGAAAGAGCCGGAGCTGCTGTGGCCTTTCTCCAATCCTCCCTACATCCGCAATGAGCGGGACATCCCCATTGCTCAGTTTGAGGGGGAGCTTGCCTTCAAGACCGCATATCGGGAGCACCTGGCCAACACCTATGGCCGTTATAAGATGGCCTTTTCCGGCATCCACTTTAACTTCAGCTTTGGGGAGGATCTGTTTGAGGCGGACTTTGCTGCAACGGGACGCCCTGAGCAGGAGTACGCCGCGTATAAGGACGAGGTGTATTTGGGTCTAGCGGAGCAGTGCGTGCGTTGGGGCTGGCTCATGACCGCCATCACCGCCGCAAGCCCTCTGTTGGATTCCAGTTACGTGGAAAAGGGCAAGATGGGCCAGGACCTGTTTATGGGCATCGCCACGGTGCGCTGCTCTGAACTGGGATATTGGAACGCTTTCGTGCCCATCCTGGATTACCGCAGCATGCCCGCCTACGCCCAGAGCATCCAGCAGTACGTGGATCAGCAGCTGATTGTGTATCCCTCGGAGCTGTACTACCCCATCAGGCTTAAGCCTCGAGGCCGGTATGGCATCCAGGAACTGGCCGCCGGAGGCGTAAGCCATATAGAACTGCGGATGTTTGACCTGAACCCCCTGGAGCCCTCCCTGGTAAATGTCGAGGACGTACGCTTCGGCCAGCTGTTCTTGCTATGGCTGGCGGGGATGCCTCGCAAGCCTCTGACCGTGAAAGACCAGGTCCACGCGGTGCAGAACTTCAAGAGCGCCGCCCATTATGATTTGAAGACGGTGCAGCTGGTTGCCGAGGACGGCCCGTCCTGTTCCTTTGCTGCGGCAGCCCTGCGTGCCATAGACCAGATGGACCAGTATTTCAGGGATTGCGGTGACGAAGTGTACCGCCAGGTGAAGGCATGCCTGGCCTTCCAACGTTCCAAGTTTGAGGAGCAGGAGAACCGGTATCCCTGGATGATTCGGGAGCGGTTCTCCGATGGATTCGTGAACAAGGGGCTAGAATTGGCTCGGCAGCACCAGCGCACCTGTGTGTTTGGTTCGGATGTGGATGCGGGGTCCGGCATTTAGGCCTGCCAGTGTGGATACTTGCACGTGAGCGCAGGGAAAGATTGCGGGGAAAGATTTCCGAAGGAGAGGGCATGGCCACGTTCATAGCAAGCTATCGGTCCCCTGCGGGGGTTGATCCCGTATCGGGAATGTTTGAGTTTGAGAGCCAGCACAATGCGGGCACCAAGCAGAACATCCATGATGCCCGCATGGTGATGCTCACCGCCTACGGGTCCCAGGCGGTGGCCTGGCAGATTTATCACGTGGAGCGCAAGAAGGCCCAGGACAACAGGTCTGACCACCAGTTGGAGCTGGATTTCAGAGACCCCGTGGAAACGCCCAAGCGCAAGAAGCGCTCCTTTGACCGGGGCATCAGCAGCAAGGGTGTGGAGTAGCGCTCTAAGGGGATGGGAAAACACCTCTGGTGGCTGGAACGATGAGTCTTGGGCAAGGTGTCATGTCTGATGGGCGTGGATTACCGCCCATCAGACATGCGTCTAAAAACCTGCCTTATCCAGTTCTCGTCTGAGCACAACGTGGTCTGCCTCCCGCGGTTCGGAGCCATTCTTTCTGAGCATAAATGTCTCATGGCCCTTACCCGTAACTACCAGCAGGGTCTTTTGCCCCTGTTTTGGAGTTTGCTCCACTGCGGTGGCAATTGCTTCATCCCTGTTTAGGACAATCTGCCAGTTGGCGTTGCCCTGGGCCTGGACGCATTCGGCAATAGTGCGGGCAATGTCTGCGGGATCCTCTGGGCCTGGGTCATCTTCGGTGATGACAATCCTGTCCGCAAGCCTGCCGGCCACGTTGCCCATGGTCACCCTGCGATCAACGCCCTTGCCGCCGGTGGCACCAAATACCACGCATACGCTGCGGTCAGGGTAGTTGGCCTTCAGGTCATGGAGCAGTGCCTCAAGGGACATGCCGTTGTGGGCGTAATCAATCACGCCAATGACCTGGCCTGATTTGGTGGGAAGCAGCTGCATGCGCCCCGGTACGCTTACGTTGCCAAAACCGGAGCAGATGGCCTGTTGGGAGACGCCTAGGGCCTCCGCCATAGTGATGGCGCACAGAGCGTTGGCCACGTTGAACTCTACCGGGGTGGGGAAAAGCACGTCCTGTTGGAAACGGGGCGTGCGCACGGTGGCGGTGATGCCCTGGTCGCTTCGACGAAGGTTGCTGGCGTACACGTCCGCCTTTGGATTGCGCATGGAGAAGGTGATGACCTGAGGCGCCTGTGTCGCCGCATCAAGAATCCGGTTGGCATGGTCCGCATCCAGATTGACCACGGCGCTTTGGCATCGGCCGAAGATTTTCAGCTTGCTGGTCAGGTAATCCTCGAAATCTGGGTGCTCGATGGGGGAGATGTGATCCTCGCCAACGTTGGTCAGGGCCGCCACGGCAAACTCGATGCCAAAGCATCGGTCGTACTTGAGGGCCTGGCTGGAAATCTCCATGACCACCCGCGGCGCGCCCACGCTGACCGCGTTGGCCAGATGACGCTCAAGCTCAAAGGCCTCGGGGGTGGTGAGCTTGCTTTGGCCTGCGGTGATGCCGTCGTCAAGCAGCACGCTGGTAAAGATGGGCGTGGATTGGGACGCCGATGCAGGCTCGGTAGCGCCAGAGGTATCGGTGGAAGTTGGCAATGCGCCTTCTGTAGTGGTGCAGGACGCTTCGGCATCTAATGCAAGCTGGGTGTTGAGGATGGCTCGCAGGTAATAGGCGCTGGTGGTCTTGCCCTTGGTGCCCGTGAGCGCGCACACCTGGGTGCGGGCGCAGGGGTGCATGTAGAGGTAGTCCGCCATAAGCCCCATGGCCCGGCGGATGTCCGTGACCAGAATGCCAGGGATGCCCGCCTGGGGGTACTCCACCTCGGAGACGTAGGCGACGGCCCCCGTCTGGGCGGCCGAGATTAGGTACTCCTCCTTGAAGGCGCGGCCCTTGCACACGAACAAGGTGTGGGCAACCACCTCGCGAGAGTCTGCGGTGGCGAAGTGAACGGCCAGGTTGGCGTGGCTAGGGTCAAAGTTGCAGGTGGAGGCCACCAGATCCTGGCCGGCAAGCAGGTCAAGATAGTCGCCTAGGGTTGCCTGGCGGGTGATGCATGCGCTGGTCACAGGGCCCTCCTTAGGCGGCCACCCGAGGGCCGGTTTCGTCGATGAAGAAGCGCTTGTACCAGATCAGGAAGGTGAGGCTGGTGTAAATCTTGCGCTGGTTCTTGGCGCGGCCCGCGTAGTGGTCATCAAGCAGCTGCATCAGTTTGTCGGTATCAAAGAACTCCGCAGCCCAGGGCGCCTGGAAGTACTCTTTCACGTAGTTGTAGAAGCGCTCCTCGCGCAGCCAGTACACCATAGGCACGGGGAAGCCCACCTTCGGGCGGGTGGCCCACTCATCAGGGAGTACCCGGTTGGCGGCGTGGCGCAGCACTTGCTTGTTGCCCTGCTCGTTACAACGGAACTGGGTGGGGATGCTTTCCGCGAAGTCCATCACCTTGCGGTCCAGGAAGGGGACCCTCAGCTCAAGGCTGTGGGCCATGCACATCTTGTCCGCCTTCTGGAGGATGTCTCCAGGAAGCCACAGATTCATATCTAGGCATTGCTTTTTGGTCAGCTCGTCGTCGGTCTTGATTGTGGCGTAGGAGTCCGCGCAGATCTGGAAGGCGTCCTTACCCTGACGATAGGCGGGCTTGAGCACTTCGTCTGCCTCATCGGGGGAGAAGATGAAAGCCTGGCCCACGTAGTAGTGCTCCGGGGTCTCGCTGCTGCGCAGTAGGAAGCTGCGGCCCTTGAAGGGTTTCATGCCCGCAACGGCGTTACCGAGGGCCTTGCGGATGGGGCGGGGCACCCACTTCTTGAAGGAGCGGACCTCCGGGGTGTCCTCGTACCATTCGTAGCCGGCAAAGAGCTCGTCGGCGCCTTCGCCGGAAAGCACCACGGTGACCTGCTCGGATGCCATCTGGGCCAGGAAGTACAGGGGGATGCTGGAGAGGTTGGATTGGGGCTCGTCCATGTGGTACTGGATGGTGGGCAGCATGTCAAAGCACTCCTGCGCCGACACGATGCGCCGGAAGTTCTTCACCCCCAGCTTCTCGGATAGGCGGGCTGCGTAGTTGGTCTCGTCAAACTTGACGCCGTCGGGGGTCTCGAATCCCACGGAGAAGGTGTTGTCTGGCATCAGGCAAGCGGTGATGTAACTGGAGTCCACGCCGCCGGAGAGGAAGGATCCCACCTTCACGTCCGCGATCTTGTGGGCCGCCACGCTTTCATGGACTACGGCGTCGCACGCTTCGACATACTCATCAAAGGTGCCTTGGGTGGGGTTGAATTCGCACTCCCAGTAGCGGCGGATGTCCATGCGCCCGTCCTGCCAGGTGAAACAGTGGGCGGCGGGCAGCTTGAACACGCCTTTGAAGAAGGTCTCGTCGGTGTAGGAGCACTGGAAGGTCATGTAGGACTTCAGGGCGTCGGGGTTGACCTCCTTGATGAAGCCCGGGTGCTCTAGGAAGCTCTTGATTTCGGAGCCGAAGATCAGGTCTCCGGTGGGGGTCACGTTGTAGAAGAAGGGCTTGATGCCGAAGATGTCCCGGGCGCCAAAGAGCTTGGGGTGCTCGGGATCGCGGGTATCGCAGATGACGAAGGCGTACATGCCCCGCAGGTGGTCTACGACCGACTCTCCCCATAGTTCGTAGCCGTGCAGGAGGCTTTCGGTGTCGGCGCCGCAGTGGAACTGGTAGCCGGCGGCCTCAAGCTCCACCCGCAGCTGCTGGAAGTTGTAAATCTCGCCGTTGAAGACGATGGTCACGTCTCCGGCCTCGTTGGACATGGGCTGGGCTCCCGCCTCGGTAAGGTCAAGGATGCTCAGGCGCCTGAATCCCAGGGCCACGGTGGGGGTGAAGAATTGTCCGCCCATGTCAGGGCCACGGTGGACGATCCTGTTCATCATGGCCTCAAGGACGGCCTCGCGGTTGGCGATGGTGCCGGTGAACCCGACGAATCCGCACATACTGATACTCCTCTTCCGCCTGGGGTGGTTGCTGGTGGTTGCTGGTGGGCCTGCGGCCCCGGGTGGCCCTGCGGCCCAAGCGGGCTGCCGGCCCAGCACCTTTCGTCTTACTTATACTTATGGGCGTTGTCGAACTTATCGAAATACCGGTACATGTGCACCAGGGTGTAGGCCAGGCGCACCGGGTTGAAAATCAGGTCCGGCTTGTAGTAGAAGGGGACGGACTCGCGGCCCTCTTTGATGAGCCTGTTGGCCCGGGCCAGGAACTCCGGGTCCTTCACGTGCTTGCGGATGACGCCCCGAGGCACCGCCCGATATAGGTTCTCCCGATCGTTCATGAAGCATTCGCCCAGGTCACGCCTGTAGACCCGGTCTTCCACCACATAGCGTGCAATGTTGCACCCGCATCCGGTGACGTAGTAGTTGGAGCGGCCCTGACGCAGGTTGATCTCAAAGACCTTGTACCCGCCGGTGCGGCTGTCAAACTTGATGTCAAAGTTGGCGAAACCTGTGAAATTGAGCCCCTCCAGCCAATCTTTGACCACCGCCTGCAGCTCGGGGTTGGGCTCGGTGATGATGGCGCAGGGGTTGCCCAGGGCGGTGGCGGTATGCTCCTCAAGGCCCACGCGGCCGAAGCACATCATCTTGACCTTACTGTTTCGGTCGCAGTAGGCGGTGAGCACCCGCATGTTGGAGTCATCCCCGGGGACCATGTCCTGCAGCAGCACGTTGCAGGGATACCCGGCCCCAAAGATGGCGCCCAGCTGCTCGAGAGCCTCCTGGGGCGTGTTGGCGGTGTACACCTTCTTCATACCGTCAAAGGGATGGCGCCAGTATTCCTCGGACATGGCGGGCTTAACGATGATGGGGTAAGGGAACCCGATGACCTCTTCTTGAAGGTCCTGGCTGGTCATCCCCTGGGCGAAGCGTGCCGGCTCCACCACGAAGGTGGTGGGGTAGGGGATGCCTGCCTTGTCGCACATGGCGTAGAAGCTGTCCTTGGCCTCAAGCTTGTCCCGCAGCGCAGCATCAATGTAGAGCGTGACGCAGTTTTCAGGCAACTGATCTTTAAG
>JAQXQN010000046.1 GCA_029101185.1 Eggerthellales bacterium
GCCCCCTCAGCCCCGGCACGCTTCGACAAACGCCTTACCCAAGGCGTCGGAGACAGGGGTGCCCACCATGTACTCGGGGTGCCACTGAACCCCCAGGCAAAACCTCTGACCCATAACCTGGATGCCCTCCACCACCCCATCAGGGGCGAAAGCCACGGCGCGCACGTTGTCGCCAAGATCGTTGATTGCCTGCTTATGCAGACTGTTCACCTGGATGACCAACTGGCCTGCGGCCTGCGCAAGCAGGCTGCCCTCCTCAAGTCGCACCTCATGAGCCGGCTCACTGAAGGCGATATCAGGCCAATGGTTCACCCCCGTTGCCAGCCTTTGCCACAACCCGCCTCCCAGCGCCACGTTGAGAATCTGACAGCCGCGGCAAATGCCCAGATATGGCACGTCCTCAAGCAGGGCGTACCTGACCGCGGACAATTCGAAGGTATCCCGCACCGGCACCGGCGCATCAAGCCCGGCAATGGGCTCTTGCCGATACCTCCAGGGCTCAATATCGTTGCCTCCGGGAATCATCAGACCGTTGCACTCCTCCATGCGCCGAATGAAATTAGCTGGCGAAGTGTCCGGGGACACAAGCACCACCTCCGCCCCGGCGTGCTCCAAAAAGCGCATATATGGTTCAGGGGCCACAAACTTGAGGGGGTTATCCTCTGCGCACTGCATTGCCAACGCGATTTTTGGCTTCATGGCTCACCTCAAAACTTGTTCATCTGCTGCATACCCGAATTCAGATACACCCTGTTGGCTTACTTTTTGCTTAAAAGGTATAGAAGCATTGCCGTTATCATCTTGGGTTTATACCACGCATGGACCTACAGTTGCATGGACAATCGGCGGACTTGTGGGAAGAAAGGCCCAACTCTCACTGGGTGCAGGAAGGAACCACGCATGAATCTCAGCAGCTCATCAGCTCAGAATCGCACCCTTAAGGCGGCACGCCTTCAGAAGGAGTTCTGCCAGATTGCCCAGAGTCTTAATGGAGATATAGATAGCCGCTTGGCAGGATCTCGCCTCCTTGCCAACTCACCCGCCGCACGAAAAGACGCCTCCCCTGAATGGAGCATGGCTCCCGTAATCCTTGACCGAGAAAGCTGGCGCATACTCTCCGATGCCGCCTGCACCATGCACGGCATCATGGAGGCAGCCTGCGGGCAGTTTGCCCGAGACCCCCTCTTCAGGCGCCAGTTCCACCTTGATCCCCATCTAGAACATCGCTGTACCCAAAAACCCCAGGCGGGAATGTACCTGCCCTTAGCGCGGGTGGACCTGTTTTTTAATCAGGAAACGGGACGGTACTGGTTCTGCGAGACCAACACGGACGGCTCCGCGGGGTTCACCGCCAATGACTGCGTCACCAGCGCAATCATGCAAAGCACCACATTCCAGCAGTTCTGCCACAACCATCCCAGCGCCCGGCCCCTGATGCTTAAGGACGCCTGGATCCAGACCATGCTCCAGCTCTACCGCACCTGGTCGGCTTCCCACCCCGCCGCCGAACCCAACCCCGCCGTACCAGCTGTTGCCCTGGTGGATTACCGAGAGTCAATCGAATGGGGCGAGGCCCAGGATTTCATCAGCACCCTCAACCAAATGGGCATCCCCGCACGCTTCGCCGACATCAGAGGTCTGCGGCTTAGGCAGGAACGAGACGCATCCTCCAACGCCGCAGGCACAAAGCCCCGCTGGAGGCTCTACGACCCCGAAGGCCCCATTGACCTGGTCTGGAAGCGGGCCGTCACCGGAGAGATTGCCCGTAAGCCCAACGTGGGAGCCGCCGCCCTCTCAGCCGCCATCCAGGGCAACCACGCCCTGGTCATCGGAGGGTTTTCCACATGGCCCCCGGCCACCAAGACCCTGTTCGCTCTGCTTCATCATCCCTCCTCCAAGGCGTGGCTCACCCCCGAGCAGCAACGGTTCGTGGCCGAACACGTACCCCTAACCTACTCCCTCAACCCCAATTCCCTCAACAGCCCCGGGTTTGACCAGGGGATTCTCACGGATAAGGACCGATGGATCATCAAGCCCGCGGACGGGTACAACGCCATGGGAATTGTTGCCGGCGCAGACGTTGACCAAGAAGCCTGGCAAAGCGCCCTGGCTCAAATCTGTCTGACCCGTGGGGTTGTGCAGGAGTACGCCCCCCAGTACGCCGCAGCCGCAATTCCGGGAATCATTGACCCCCAAGGCAAAGGGCGCCCGCACGCGCCCTGTCGATTCCCCCAGCACAACACCATGCTGGGATTATTCCTGTTCAACGGCGTGTTCTCCGGGGTGTTCTCCCGCTGCGGCGATGGTCGCATCATCGGCGAATCCCAAGGCCGCCTTGAGCAGGGATGCATCTTCGTTGACGAATAGCCCTTTGTCCCGGCTCAACTCCTCCAGCCAGCTGTACCGCCTGCAAGCCGCGAATCAGCCCGCAGCCCACATCCCTAGGCCACGCCCAACCTAAAAAGCCGGTATTGTTCCTCGCTGTCCTCCATCCAGCAGACAATCTCCTCCACGCTCTGAGGGTCAACCTTGCTTCCCAGATCCTCAAACATGGCCTTGGTCTGCTGCTCCTCCTCGGTAAGGGATTCCTTCTTTGCCAGGTCATCGGTGATGCCCTTAGCCGCCATGGAAATCATCAGCTTATAGGGGCCAGAGAGTAACTCGGGCTCAAGGCCTCCGCACAGGGTAAACAGCGGAGTCACACTTGAAATCCTAGTTGCCTGTCTGACTTGGTCAATCTGGGTGCCCGCAGGAGCCATGCCCACACCCACCACGGCTATCACGTCAAAGTTGGCCACCGCTTTGCGATACCCGCATACCTGGCCAGCCCTAATCCAGCCCATGAACACCACCCGAGAGCCAATGGGCAGCACCCGGATTGCCTGGGACAGAGGCAGGGCCACAGCGCCGGTGCGCTTCGAAAGCAGCTCGGCGTATTGCTTGGTGTGACCCGCATTGGACTGATACACGATAGCGAACTGAGTCATGATGCACCTCCATATCCACAAGAGGTTCCACCGCCCTGGTATTTCCTCCCATGAAGGGATTCCGGCGTCGACTCCTCACATGAGAGGGTCAGGCATGGTGACGCTGCCTCCCACGGGGCATCTCCCCTTGTTGTTTCCATGGCAGGCAGTATATGGCGAAGCGTCCCGGGCTCAGCACGTTATGCAACATGTGTTTTCAAACCCCAGCAAAGGCGTTACCCTGCCGTGGTTTTCGCGGCCCGCAGCCCTAGGCCCGTGACCCCAGGCCGGCCCCGCGGCCAGCAGCTAATGCTCGCTAACCCCTACTCCATCCGAGCCCGGGGCATGCGCACCACAAACTCCGCACCCCCAAGGTCCCCATCTTGGATGGACACGGACCCGCCCAAGGACTCCGCCGCATGCTTGACGATGGCCAGCCCCAGTCCAGTGCCACCTGTCTCTCTTGACCGGCTGGCATCCACCCGGAAGAACCGCTCAAAGACCCGCTCACGCAGCGCCTCGGGCACACCGGGCCCTTCGTCAGAAACCGACAAAACCACCTGGTCATCCTCGGCCCGAAGCGCAATCCTCACGCGGCCGGCCTCCTTGTTGTAGGCGATGGCGTTTGCCGCCAGGTTATAGACCATCTGCTCACAGCGAACCTCGTCCCCAAAGACCATGGCGACGTCATCCAGGTCAAGTTCAAGGGTCTCCCCCCGCTCCGCAGCAGCGGCCTCGAGTCTGCCAGCCACCCGCCGACACACCACCCCAAGCCCCACCACGGTAGAGCCAGCGTCAACCCGTTCATCAAGCCTAGACAGGGTCAGCACATCGTCAATGAGCCTGCGCATGGACTCGGACTCTGTGCGAATCAGCCCCGCAAACCGAGGCACCTCCTCAGGCGGCACCAAACCGTTTTCCATCAGCTCCGCATACCCGCCAATAACCTGCAGGGGCGTCTTCATCTCGTGGCTCACGTTACCGGCAAACTCCCGCCTGAGATTGACCGCCCGCTCCAGCTCCTCGTTATGGGCCTCCAGCTGACAGCGCTGCTCGTCTACCCGGGCAAGCAGGGGCTGCAGCTCCTGATATGCCTGGTTCTCTGCAGGATGGGCCAGATCAATCTCTCGCAAGGGGCGCACCACACTGCGCACGAGAATCCGAGAGACCACGTAAGACGCCACCAGCGCCAAAACCAGCGTCACCACCAGGGGCACCGCCATGTCCCGTAAGAACAGCCCCGCCGACACATGGGGCTCTGCAAGCCTGATCACCGCCCCATTGTCCATGAGCACCGCCGCGTACAGGGTCGAAGTACCCAAGGTATCGGAACGGCGCATGGACACAGTGGACCCCTGCGCCCGGGCCGCCACAATCTCCTCCCGATCCCCATGGTTGCCCAGGGTCTGCGGATCCACAAAGGTGTCGTAGAGTACCTGGCCGTCCGATGCCACCAAGGTGCAGCGGGTCTCCGGCGAGAAGGGGACCTCCCCAAGGCGCACGGCCGCCTCCT
>JAQXQN010000047.1 GCA_029101185.1 Eggerthellales bacterium
CCAAGACCCCCGCACCCTCTTCGTATGCGACACCGTGAGTGAAGAGCTGATGGAGTGGGCCCCCACTTGCGGATACACCAAGGACCAGGCCCTGCGCGCTGCTCGAAGCCACCAGCTGGAAGTCCTTCTCAACCGGCACCCCTACGATCTTTCTGGCGGGCAACAACAGCAGTTGGCATTGGCAAAAGTCCTGCTCACAGCCCCGTCGCTGCTTCTCGCCGATGAACCCACCAAAGGTCTTGACGCCCCGAGTCGCCTTAAGGTGGCCCGCACGCTTCGTCAACTGACCAGCTGCGGCCTCACCGTGGTGCTGGTGACCCATGACCTTACCTTCGCCGCACTGGTGGCGGACCAGGTCTCCCTGCTTTTCGATGGCGGCATCACCTGCACCCAGCCTGTCAGGGAGTTCTTCGCGGATAACCTGTTTTATCGGCCTCAGGTGGACGGCCTGGTGAGGCTCCTGTCGAAACGTCCAGAATCGCAGAACTGTCCTGACTTGTCGAAGCGTCCTGGGAAGGAGGATTGCCATGGCTGCGATCAGGACTGACGCTCCCGCAGCCAGAAATGGCAGCCCAGCGGCTCCGTCATGTAATCCTGTGATCAAGATTGCTGAACCCATTGCGCTTATCGCCGTGCCGGCAACCCTGCTGCTCTGCGGATTCTTCCAGTTCAACCAGACGGCGCTGCTGACTCTGGTTGTGGCTGTGGTTGCGCTGGGAGTGTTCTTTGCCGGATGGGAGGCTTCCCGTCCGCCCCTGCGACAGGTGATGCCCACGGCGGTGCTTGGTGCGCTGGCTGCTGCTGGCAGGATTTTGTTCGCCCCGATTCCGGACGTGAAGCCCGTGACCGCAATCTGCATCCTGGCAGGGGTGGTGTTCGGCAGGCGCAGCGGATTTATGGTGGGGGCTATTGCCGCCCTGGTCTCCAACTTCTTTTTTGGCCAGGGTCCGTGGACGCCCTGGCAGATGTATTCATGGGGTCTGGTGGGATACCTGGCTGGGGTGTTGGCCGATGCGGGAGTCTTTGGCACGTGCGGCCAGGCCGGTGACCTGGACCGTGGCGGCCAGGCCGGTGACCAGGTCTGCGGCCAGGCCGGTGGCAGCCTGGGCCAAAACGCGGGCCGAGGCCATCAGAGCAACAAGGGACGCTTCGCCGTGTATGTCTTTGGCTTCCTGTCCTGTTATTTGTACGGCCTCATTATGAACACGTGGACGCTGGTGGGCTTTGTTCACCCAATCACGTGGCAGACTGCCCTGGTGGTGTACGGAGCGGGATTTCCCCTAGACACCGTGCATGCTATTGCTACGGTGGTGTTTCTCGGCCTGATTTTTATCCCCTGGCGTAGAAAGCTGGAGCGCATCAAACGCAAGCACGCCCTTGGGTCGGATCGGTCCGTGTGAGCCGATGATCCGCAGGCGTGCCTGGTGGCGTGCTGATTTACTCTGGCGATTCACGGGGTGGTAGAAGAGATAGCCTCGGAGTATAAGGTATCTCCCCGGGAAGCGGAGGTTCTTGGGTATCTGGCAAAGGGTAGGTCGGTTCCTTATATGCGCGACTTGATGGTTATTTCCAAGAGCACCATTGAGACCCACATCAAGCATATTTATAAGAAAACGGGGGTGCATTCCCGTCAGGAAGCCCTTGACCTGATTGAGAGGTATCAGACCCGCTAGGGGACTGTGCTAGAGAATCGCCTCAGGATGCTTCGCCATCAATGAGCGAAAGCAGTTCCTGCCGCGAATGGACGTGCATCTTCTTATAAATGTTCTTGCGATGACTGTTGACGGTATTGCGTGAAATGTAGAGCTCGTTTTCGATGTACTCCACGTCTCGGCCTCGGGCAAGAAGCACCAAGACCTCCTCTTCCCGGCGGGATAGCCCAAAAGCCTTGGCCAGCTCGTTGCAGCGTGCGGTGAGAGACTCGTGGCTCAGGCCGAACAAATGGGGCGAGAGCATCAGCAGCGTTCGCTCGGGCAGCACGGCAACGTATACGATGGTCAGCAGCGCGAGTGCTCCTAGGAACACGTATCCTAAAACCTGGGTTCCGCTTCCGCTGCCAAAATAGGTCTCCAGCCCCTTTGCCACCAGGTACCCGATGATAAGCCCTACGTTCTGCCCAGCAAACACCGCTCCAAACACCGCAAGGGGGTGTCGTCCCGTCATGGTGCAATATCCCAGGGCCATAAGCCACATGGTTGGGACCATGAAGGAATAGGCGGCATACACAACAATGTAGGAAGCCAGCAGGTACTCGCTTGCTAGGGGAAGCACGCCAATGGCACAGATGCTGAGAAAGAACACGGTCCGGTATAAAAGCTCAATGCGGTAACTTTGACTGCTCTGCATGAGGTTGAGCACGGCAAATAGCAGTGCTGCAGATAGCATGAATATCGCCACGAACAACGGCGGGAACATCCCTGTGTCCAGATGCTCTGGAGTCATCCAGATGAAGAATGCCCAGACAAACTGCACCACTCCTGCGCAGGCCATCATGGTGAGACTGATGCGCAGCAGGGCCAGGGGAACTCGTTCCACAGGCTGGGATTCGGGTCGGGAGCTTTCTGTGGCGTCGTGTCTTTGTCTGTTTCTAGACACAAGGCATAGGCACGACAACATGGGTAACGCCGCCATAAGTACCGCGCGCACGGAATCAGGCAAGGGCTCGATGGGAATCATGGGCAGCCATTGCAGGCAGAGAGCCAGCGACATGATGGGCACAACCTGACGGATGTCGAAAGATCCAAACAAGCAACCCCAGGTGAGGATAAACACGGCAAGGGCGCAGCCGATACCGATGCCGCAAAAGACGGCCGTAGCAAATCCAAAGGGGATGATGCCCGAAGATCCCAAGGCGGAAAGGGCGGAGAGGATGGCCGCTAGCATGCCTGCCGCTAGCGTGCACAAGGGGCTTTTCAGGACGAAGCGTACTGGCTCGGGGAAGGCCCCCGTTTTACGGGAGGAGGGTCTGCCAACGGGGGGCTTTGTGAGCGATGGGTGGCTTGAAAGGAAACTGCCAAGGAGAATGACTGCAGAAGCCGCCAGCGCGGATAACACCACCGGCTCGCGAATGATGCCAGCAGAGTATTCTCCAGGTCCCCGTAGGGCGCCCTCAAAGCAAATGAGCATGTTGGCCCATGCCAAAAACGCCGCAAATCCCAGCCAAAGGAGGGTGTTTTGCGTGGCGATGCGCCAGTCAAAAAACTCCTGATGAGAAGCGTTCTGCAGCGTAGTGTTGTCCTGAATGTCCATGACCTCCCCCCTCCAAGAAAAGCATGGGGAGTATTGTACCGTTCGATGATTTGGCCATGTGCCCCAAGGTAAAAACAGGTGCTGTGCACCATATTACTGACCTGGTGATTCGTAAAAATCACCTAAGTCAGGTGAGGTTTTTGAGGGCTTTTCACCCCTCCTTGGCAGTTTTCAGGACACGTTTGCAGCTTCAGGGTGTTTCTTGGATGCCAGCAGTGGCATCCAAACATGGGATGCACGAAATAGGAAGGAGCATAAATGGATCAGAGTGAATTCTCATCCATGCGCGGACGCATTCCTTTGTCTCGTAGGAATTTCCTACAGGGGGCCGGAATCATGGCTGCTGCTGCGGGGGTTAGTGGCATGATGGCGGGATGCGGGTCTCCTGCAGGATCCGCTACCACCGCAGCTGAGGCGGGGCAAGGCACAGGCGCAACGGGCGCCGGCGCTGCCCCAACGGGCAATGCGGGAAAGACCATGGGTGAAGTGCTTGGTGCCGGTTGGCTTGGGGAAGAACCGCAGATTGATGACATTGCGGAGACCGCGGAGGCCAAGATTGTGGTTTGCGGCGCGGGCCACGCTGGAACTGCGGTGGCTCGTCATGCTGCAGAGCTGGGCGCTTCGGTAATTGTGGTGGAGGCTCAGGAGGAGGACACCTTTGGTGTGCTGGGCAACGATATTGGCCATCTGAATTCCTCCTGGCAGGTGGACCGAATTGGGGTGCCCGAGTATGACCCCATCGAGTTCATGAACGAGTATCAGATATATGGCGCTGGCCGTGTGCAGCCCACCTTGCTGAGCCAGTTTGCCCATCGTTCTGGAGAGGCCTTTGACTGGTTTATTGACGGCTATACTGAGGAGGAGAAGGACGGCATCATTCCGCTGAACTGGCCTTTGGTTGATGGCTATCAGCTGCAGCGTGGCCACTTCACCTCGTATGTGGGTACTGCTCAGTTTGGTGGCAGCGTTAGGATGGCCGACGCTCTTAAGCGCAGTCAGGCTAAGGCCCAGGAGGCCGGGGCCCAGTTTGTTTGGGGCACTAAGGCCGTGGCGCTGGTTCATAACGAGGCCGGTACCGAAGTCACCGGCGTGATCTGCGAGAAGTCCGATGGAACCCATGTGCAGTACAACGCAGAGGCTGTTGTCCTGTGCTGCGGAGACATCGGAAGCAACTCTGCCATGTACAACGCCATTTGCCGAGAAAATTATGAACTGGGCGAGTATGCGGATTGCGCCGCCATGTCGGGCCGTGATGGTTCTGGCATTGCCATGGGCATGCGGATTGGTGCGAAGGTTGAGATTGGCACCGGCGGCGATATGGGCAGCCATGCCTTTATCCCTCTGTCCCCCATGGAGGGCGTTGAGTGTCTGTGGCTGAACAAGTACGGCAAGAGGTACTGCAACGAGGCTTTTGGCGGCCCGCTGCTTTCTGGTTGCGCAGGTGCTCGAGAGCCAGGCAAGATGGCGTACCTAATCTGGGATGCCGATTGGCAGACCGTGTTTTTCAATCAGCTGGCTGGGCATCTTGCCCCTAAGGAGTGGGATGCGGACAAGGCCGCCGAGATTGAAGGATACATGGAGGCCGCAAAGGGTTCCGGCCCCGATGGCGATGACACCAGCGGCAAGTTCCTCTTCTGCGCCGACACCCTTGAAGAGCTATGCGACTACATGGGTATGGAAGAGGCCGTGAAGCAAAACGCTCTCGCCGCAATCGAAACCTGGAATGCAGCATACGAAACCGGCGCTGACCAGGAATTTGGCCGTCCTGCTGAGACCATGTGGCCCATCAAGAACGGTCCCTTCTACGGATACCCCTGCAGCAAGCGCGTGGGTGGCGGATCTTTGGTTGCCACCTCTGGTCTGCTGGTCACCGCCCAGCAGCAGGTGCAGGGCCAGGGCTTCGAGCCTATCTCGGGTCTTTTTGCCTGCGGAAACAATTCCGGCGGACGTTTCCCCATGGGGTATAACGGCATCATGAACGGTGTGTCCATTGGCATGTGCCTGACCTTGGGTTACTGCCTGGGCGAGTATCTGGCAACCGAGGACATCAATCAGTATTGCACTCTAGGCGCGGGCAACGCTGAGGTTAAGCAGTCCGAAAATGGAGGCCCTGGCCCTGGCGGCCCTGGCGGCCCTGGCGGCCCTGGCGGTGGCGCACCTGGTGAGGGCGAGGGTGCCCCTGGTGAGGGCGAAGGCGCCCCGGCCGAATAGCCATACGCAATCCCGTAGGAGCATTTACGTTATTCATGTCCCCCTCCCAGAATCTCTTTGTCTGATGCTCTTATTGAGGCTTCGCCTTTATGGCGTACAAGGGCGACGGAACCTCCGTCGCCCTTGGTGTATCTATGGCCATGTCGCAGCGTCCTGTGGGCACCCATGATTCTCTGGGGTACCTGGGGGTGCCTGTAAGGTCCCTCGAGGTTACCTGACCAAGGTCATCGGAGGTCGCCTGATTGTCACCGGATTTCTTCAATCAGCCTCAGCAGTTCTTCTCGGGATCCGATCCCCATTTTCTGGTACATGTTCCTGGTATGGGTGTAGACGGTGTTCTCAGAGATGACCAGGGTCTTTGCCACGTACCCAGCGGTGTGTCCCCGTCCCAGGTACCCAAGGATCTCACGCTCGCGAGGGGAGAGACAGTATCGGGTCGCAGCAAGCTCGCAACGCTGCGAAAAGCTTGGCGCGAAGTTGGGTATTGTGGGTTCCGTGTGCGAGACTCCTTGCGCCTTGTGCTCATTGTGCGCCAATTGCGCCGACTGCGCCTGCTGCGCCTGCTGCGGCTCGGATGGTTTGGCTTCAACGCTGGTTTCGCCCCTGCTGCCCCTGCTGCTGCTGCTGGCAGGTACGCTTCGCCAGGAGTCAACGATGGATGACACAATCAGGTAGACACAGTAGATGGCAACAATCACCACCGGCATGAACTGGTTGCTAGACTCGGCAAACCCTCGGTGCTGCCCAAAGGCGAGCCCCGCAATGCTGAACAAAGAGAAGCACGCTGCAAGGGCGGAAATGAACAGGTCCGGAGGAAACTCCCGGGCGGTGGTTCCCACCAGGGACAGAGCCAGTGCCAGAAACGCGGCCACACAGAAGAAGTAATACACTCCCAGACCAAGGACGATGGGCCCGTTTTCCACGGAGGGCTCCCCGATGACGGCGAATGCGGCTAGCAAGATGGCGGCGCAAACGGGAAGCAGCAGCCTTTGGAACACACTCTGCAGGGGCATTCTGAATCGATCCGAGGCCAGCACCACGGGATAGATGGTCATTGCCGCAAGCAGGCTGCCGGCGGATTCTGCACTGACGATGTCGAAGACGTGCAGGCGCGCCACACCCATGAAGAAGGCGAACATGCTCATTCCGATGACGGCAGGCAGGGTTAGGGAGAGGAAGTGTCCCGCGTTGCGGGTACGTGAGCGGGGCAGGGGTGCATCCTCCGGGCAGCTGGCGGTTTCTTCTGGCGTGCAGGACGCTTCGCCCCGTTTTTCAAACGCAAAGGTCAAATAGGATACGAACGAGGTGGCAAACAAGAGAAGGTACAGGGCGGATTGCGCGCTGGTGGGCAGGTAGGTCATGATCCAGTTGAGAAGCCCGGTGAGTCCCGCAATGACGCAGGTTGCCTGAAGTCCCGCCCCAAAGGTGCGAGGATTCACAATCTGGGCCCAGGTAACGGCGGAGGGAACGAAAAACGCCCCCGAGAGGATTCCCAGGATCGCGGCAAGGTGGCGGAAATCCGCATCCGGCATCTTGGGAACCACAATCACCAGGAGCAGGTAGAAGCCGATGGTGGGAAGGGCGTAGGCGGTCATCATGGCGCTGCGCCCCCGGCTTATTGCACCGACGCTCGTCTGGGGAAACCTTGGCAGAGCCAGAGAGCGCACGCAGAGCGCCAGGGAAACCACAAGGACAGAGACCAGCAAAGGATTGACGAAGCTTCCCATAAGGGCGCTGTCTGCTGCGGCAAGAAAGGCCGTCTCAAGATTCGGGGAATAGATGGGCATGGTGGCGAAAAACGCGGATGCCCCGGCGAACCTGAGAATCGCGCCGGTATCGGAATGGGTCATGGCTTCCTCCTTAGAGACAATTGTATGTCAGGACCTTGATGAGTAAATACTCAAAAACCTTTACCCACCGTTGAACTGGCCTTTTGGTGGACGCATCTGACATGTGGTCGTGAAATGGGCGCTTTGCTGCTGGCAATAGGTGTCAGGCAAGATACCCAATTCCCGCGATTCCTCCCGCGTTCCTCGAGGCCGATACTAACCCCGTTCGGCATTCAAGGAGCTGTCGAAGCGTGCGCTGGGGCATGCGCGCCAGGGCACGGAAGGCCATCAAGGAGGGAAAACTATGGAAAAGGAGATCTCTCGTCGCGGGTTTTTGAGGGGCGCTGCCATCACCAGTGCGGCGGTTGCCGCCACTGCGGCAATCGCAGGGTGCTCCCCGTCTTCCGGTGGATCACAGGGACAGGGCGCTTCGGCATCCGCGTCATCCGACTCCGCCCAGACGGGCTCAAGCTGGCGTACTCCGCCTGCGGAAATCACGGACTTCGTGTCCGAGATTGACTGCGACGTAGTGGTGTGCGGCCACGGTTTTGCAGGTCTGACCGCTTGTCGCGAGTTGGCCGAGGAGGGCAAGAAGGTCATTCTGGTTGAGAAGCAGCCAGAGGATAGCTATGCCGCCACGGGCAACGAGTTTGCGTCCCTGAACGCTACCATTCTCAAGGAGCGGGGCGTGCCAGAGATTGACCCGGTGGAGTTCTACCAGAACTGGATGACCATTACGGCCAACTATCCCAATCAGGATCTGGTGATGAAGTTCGCCCAGAACTCTGGCGCAAACTCGGACTGGTACCTTTCGGCACTGACCGAAGAGGACTTTGCCACCATGACCACGGCCTTCTTCCCCAAGACCGAGCACCAGCTGGACCAGTTGGGCGCCATCAAGTTCTGGCCCAGTGTCTGCAGTTTCTACGGCGAGTGCAACCAGACCAAGATTCATGGGTATAACCGTGAGCTGGCGAAGGCTGCAGGGGCCGAGTTCTACTTTGGTACCGAGGCCCAATACGTGATCATGTCCGATGGGGCGGTGGCTGGTCTGGTTGCCACCAACGACGAAGGCGCCATCAAGTTTAACTGCCGTGCCGTGGTCATTGCCTGCGGCGGCTTTGGCGCCAACCCCGAGATGTGCGCGGATCTGATCCCCGACGTCCAGGGCAACCTGGTGGGGGATGAGACCATCTCCAGCATGGCTCCTCGGGATGGCCGTGGTGTGCAGATGGCCTATTGGGCGGGTGCTCACCTTGAGACCACGCCGGTGCCGGGCATGAACTTCCGAGGGCTGAGCGTCCCCGGAAAGATGAACTGCCTGCCTCAGGCGGTGTGGATTGACGCCGACGGCAAGCGCTTCTGCAACGAGTTCTACCCCACTTCCGAGCAGCGCGGTATTGCCACCGTGTTCCGCTCCCGCAAGACCAAGTGGGCCGTGGTGGACGACAACTTCACTCTGTATCGCCAGTACACCATCCCTCAGCATGCAGGATTTGATGCCACTGAGGCAAACATCGCGTCTCTGAGGGAGTCTCTTGACACCGCGTATGCCAAGTTCAACGGCACGTATGTGGAGGAAGAGACTGAGGAAAACGCCCAGGGAGGTGCAGGCGCTCCTGCCGGCGGTGGAGAAGGCGGCGAAGGTGCCCCTGAGGGTGGCCCTGAGGGTGGCCCTGCCGGCGGTCCTGGCGGCCCTGGCGGCGGCCCTGGCGGCCCTGGCGGCGGCCCTGGCGGCGGCGGCCCTATGGGCGCAGTTGAGTACATCGCCGATGACACCCTTGAGGGACTGGCGGATCAGATGGGCATGACCGGCCAGGTCAAGGAGAACTTCCTGAAGCAGATTGCCGAATGGAACGAGTACTGCTACCAGGGTGCGGATATGCAGTATGGCAGGAACAAGGAGGTGCTCTTCCCCATTGATACGCCTCCCTACTATGCCTGCAGCTTTGACCCTGTGCTTGGCGAGACCATGGTGACCTGCGGCGGCATCATCACCGATGGTGAGCAGAACGCCCTGGATCAGAATTTCGAGCCCATTCCTGGTTTGTACGTGTCGGGTAACGATTGCGGCCGCCGCTTTGGGTACGAATACATCACCCCCATTCCTGGAGTGAGCCTGGGTATGGCAATCACACTTGGTAGGGAGTGCGGCAAATCTGTGGGTAAGTTCCTAGATGCCTAGGAGCTGAAGCTCACCCGTGTGCGCTTGTTGTAGGCGCATCTGACACTCGCTCGGCCGCTGCCCCGTGGCTGCTAAAGCCGCGGGGGCAGCAGGTAGAAAAACTCTGGGATTCGCAATGAAGTAAACGCCCGGGACACGTGATGGGTCTCGGGCGTTGTTGCGTCTAGGCATAGGGCTGATTTTGTACAGTACCGCAAGATAATGACGCGCTGTACTATTAATGGCACACCTGAATAATACAACGCTATTAGGATAACGAATAACTCAGGTACCAGGTGCTTGTTGAGCTACTCAAACGAGGGTTATATGAGTTGTAAAACCTCTCGTAGAAAAACGATAATTTAGGATTGTGTAACTAAAAATTCCGAAAGACCGATTAAGCAATTAGTTATTTCCTATACCTGTTATTGTGGTTCCGTGCAATTATCGGAATAGATGGTGCCTACATGTATGGGTGCGATTGACGGAATGACCCCGCAGCGGGGCGCGTGTCGTCCGGAGGAAGAAAGAGAGGAAGGGGCGCGCCAATGAGGAAGAAATCGATCCACGCCGTGCTTTTCTGCCTACTGCTATCTGTGGCGACAGCTCTGGGGGTTGGCTCTATTACCGCCTTCGCGTCTCAGGATGCCAATACAATGCGTCTTATCCCATTTCAGGTGAATTGGGATGAGCCATCGGGCCCTCCTGTGTATAGGCCCGAAGAGATAAAGTTGACGCTGTATGCCTATGAGGGCACCTTTGATCTTGCCACCGCTACTCCGGTGGCAACCGTGAAACCCTTTGAAGGCAGATGGTCAGGAGTCTTTGATATTCAGAATGCTGGTATCACAGATGCCAACGGAAACCCCCGTCAATTTGCCGTGGTGGCGGATCCCGTTGATAAGTACACGGTCACTAGTCAGGTTGATCCCGTGGTTACGGTGACCCCCATGAGCTTTAGCACCTGGAACCGCATCACCCCCTGCAGCCTGCTGGTTCGCCAGGCTCCTGACGGGTTTGAAGAGTGCGTGGTTATGAAGAAGGGCAATGATTACGTAATCTGGACCGCTGAACCTTTGACCGCAGCCGAGCAAACGGCTCTGTTCAACAGCGCTGCAGTTGGCATTAACGGCTTTGGTCAGGGCAACATTGCCAATGCGACTTTCATTTCTGGCGAAGGGGCCTTTGCCGCCGGTATGACCGTTGAAAGCGGCTTCATCTCCTTTGATGACCATAGCGCATGGTCCTTCTTTGCCACTGGCGGGTATG
>JAQXQN010000048.1 GCA_029101185.1 Eggerthellales bacterium
CCGGGTTTAGGGAGGACGTGGCCGGCATGCGCCTGCACAAGGGTGATGTTGTCGAAGCGCCCTGCGTCGCGGCCGTCTCTGACCCGAGCGTCGCGGCCGCCCCGGACCTGGATACCGCGGCGGCTCCGGACCCGAGCGTCGCACCCGTGGCCCACGCCGCGCCCCTGATCCTGGCCATCGAAAGTTCCTGCGATGAAACCGCCGCCGCCATCATCGACGGCACGGGTGCCCTGCGTTCCGACGTGGTGGCATCCCAGATTGACTTTCATGCTCGCTTCGGCGGCGTGGTGCCTGAAATTGCCAGCCGCAAGCACATCGAGGCCATCTGCGGCGTGTGCGACGCTTGCCTGGAGCAGGCCGCCGCGAGTTTGGGTCGCCAGTCATTGACCTGGTCTAACCTGGATGCCGTGGCGGTCACCTATGCTCCCGGCCTGGTGGGGGCCCTGGTGGTGGGCCTGGCCTTCGCAAAGGGCGTGGCCTTCGGGGCGGACATCCCCCTGGTGGTGGTCAATCATCTGGAGGGGCACCTGTATGCCAACCGCCTGGCAACCCGGGATTTGCAGCCGCCCATGGTGGTGAGCCTGGTCTCCGGTGGCCATACCATGTTGGTCCACGTGAAGGACTGGGGCGATTACGAGACCATGGGCTCTACCATCGACGACGCGGTGGGGGAGGCCTTCGACAAGGTCTCCAAGGCCCTGGGCCTGGGTTACCCCGGCGGCCCGATCATTTCCAAACTGGCGGCCCAGGGAAACCCGAAAGCCATCAACTTCCCCCGCGCCCTCCTGCACAGCCATGACCTGCGCTTTAGCCTCTCCGGCCTGAAAACCGCCGTGCTCACCTATATCCAGAAAGAGCGCCAGCAGGGCCGCGAACTGAACATGCCCGACATTGCCGCCAGCTTCCAGGCCGCCGTGATTGACGTACAGGTGGCCAAGGCAAAAACCGCCCTAGAGCAGACCGGCGCTAAGGAATTTTGTCTGGGTGGCGGCGTGGCGGCCAATCCGCAGCTGCGGGCTGCCTACCAGCGTATGTGCGACAAGGCCGGGGTGCGCCTGACCCTGCCGCCCCTGTCGGCCTGCGGGGACAATGCCGCCATGATTGCCGAAGTGGCCCTTGTCCGCTACAACCAGGGGAAACTCGCTGGCTGGGATGTGGACGTGGCGGCCCATGCACCTCTTGACGAAGCGTACTGACCCGCGCGGTTGGTCCTAGGCGAAGCGTTCCGTGTCGCGGGAGCCGTGCGCGGAGTGGCGAGCGCTTCGTCATGATGCTATACTAGTGTACAACATATATGTACAACAAAGGAGGCATGATGGCGGACGCCATGGTCACGGGGCGTATGTCTCAGGAAAAGAAGGATGCGGCCTGCGCCATTCTTGCGGAATCGGGGCTGAACGCCTCCCAGGCAATCAATCGGTTGTTTGACCGGATTATTGCTGAGGGCAGTGCGGATTTCCTGACGGAGCGGAAAAGCCCCACGGGGGCCGAGTGGCGGCAGGCGGCAGCGTTTGTGGATTCCCTTGTGCTGCCTTGGTCGGTTGACGGGCGGTTTGAGCGTATGACCGATGGGCAGATTCGCTCTGAGCGTTTGGCTTCTCGGGGACTGATGTAGATGGATCGGCTGCTGGTAGACACGAATGTGCTGGTGGATTATCTGGGAAATCGGGAGCCGTTTTCCCAGCAGGCCCGCTTGCTTATGATTCTGGGTAAGGTGGGGGAGTATTCCCTGTGGGTCTCGGCCACGCAAATAACGGACCTGGTATATATCCTAAGCAATGGGGGTACTAAGAGCCGTATGCCCCAGGTTGCGGAGTCAATTGAGGGGCTTCTCAAGTTTGTGAACGTGTATGCCGCGGGGGTGCAGGAGATTCGTCAGGGATTGCGTGCTTGTTGGGATAATCCGGAGGATGCCATGCTGCATGCGGTGGCTCAGAAAATTCAGGCCGCGGCAATCATCACCCGTAATCAGGCGGATTTTGAGAAGAGCCTCATTCCGGTTTTCGACTGTCAGGAGTTTTTTGAGGATTTAGCCAGCAAAGGTGTGCAGTACGCAGAGGTGGACTTGTAGCCGTGCTGCGGCGGAAGCTCGGCGGCTGCCGCGCGCTGCACGTTTCGTCAGAATGTAAACAATCGGTGGCGTTTTTCATCCCAGGCGCATTCTCCATGTACCATCATGCGTTACACAGTTCGGGCTCGGCGCGCGTGCAGAGGCACATCCTCTGGTAATCCGGGCGCTGCGTACGATGGCGGCGTACGCGGGATGCCCTTCATCCGCCTATGAAAGGAACGGGAACTCTTCCCATTATGAGCGTTGGCTTAAGCCTTCTCCTGGTCGTGTTCTTCCTGGCCATGAACGCGTTTTTTGTTGTGGCCGAATTCTCTATGGTGCGCGTGAGACCCTCCCAGGTGGACATTCTGGTGGATAACGGGGTCCGGGGCGCAAAAAATGCCAAGATCGTCACCTCCGACGTCAACTCCTACCTGGGCGCATGCCAGTTGGGCATCACTCTGGCGTCTTTGGCTTTGGGCTGGCTGGGTGAGGACGCTTTCGCCTCCGTCGCGGAATCCCTGCTTGGCTTGACCAGCATCCCTCTGGCCGCCCAGATTGCCATCGGCGGCGCTATCGGGTTCATTATCCTGACCACCCTACACGTGGTGGTGGGAGAACTGATTCCCAAGTCCTTTGCCATCTTTTCCACGGAGCGCTACGTGCTTTTCACCGCTACGCCCCTGCTGTGGTTCTACCGCATTACTTTCCCGGTGATGTGGCTGTTCAACGCCATCACCAATGCCGTGGTTCGGCTGTGCGGCCATAATCCCGCAGATGAGCACGAGGTCTACACGGAGGAGGAGATCCGTCTGCTCATTGATGAGTCCACCGAGTCCGGCCTGATTGACTCCGAGCAGAACGAGTTCGTGGACAACATCTTCGACATTGCGGAAAAGGACGCTTCGGCATTGATGACGCCCCGCACCGACATGGTGTGCCTGGACCTGTCCGACTCCCTGGAGGATAACCTAAAGGTGGTGGCGGAGCACAAGTACACCCGCTATCCGGTGTATCGTCGGGATAAGGACGACATCGTGGGCTTCGTTCACATCAAGGACCTGTACAACCTGGGCCCCAACTCCACCATGGCCGATGTGGAAGGCTTCATGCGCATGGTGGTCGCCGCTCCTGAGGGCATGTCCGTCACCAAGCTGCTGCAGCTGCTCAAGCGGGAGAAGACCAAGCTTGCCATTGTGGTAGACGAGCACGGCGGCACATCGGGCCTGGTCACCATGGGAGACATCTTCGAGGAGATTGTGGGCGACTTTGACGACGAGTACATCCACGGCGACGGTGACGACATCGTGGAGATTGCCCCTGGTCATTACAAGACCGTTGGATTGTGCCCCATCGACGACTTCGCCGAGAAGGTGGGCTTGGGTAAGGAGCGGTTTGAGGACAGCTCTTTTGAGACCTTGGCAGGGCTGCTGCTTGAACTCTTTGACCGCATCCCCGACGCCGGTGACACGGTCTCTTTTGTCGAAGGGTCCATTGTCGTGGAATTTACCGTGGTGAGTATGGATGTGCGCCGTATCGACGAGGTGGATTTTACGGTATCCTGCCAGGAGTAGCGTCCCTATAGGGGAGCGGGTCCTGAGGGGGCGTGCCATGCGTGTCGAACAACTGGAGATTTTCCTTACTGTTGCTGATCACGGCTCCATCTCCCGCGCCGCCCAGCAGCACTTCATCTCCCAGCAGGGGGTGTCCTCCATCATCAAGAGCCTAGAGCGGGACCTGGGCACCAAGCTGTTTTTGCGCAGCGCCTCCGGTCTGCATCTGACGGACAAGGGGGCGCTGCTTGCCAAGTACGCTGCGGCGGTAGTGGCGGACCATCGCAGGCTTATGACCCTGGCGGCCTCGGAGTTCCAGATTCCCTCTGACCCTTCGGATTCCGCCGAAATCCTGATTATGCCCTTTGTGGCTAGCGCTCTTGATGCCCTGTTTGTGGATTACGAGTCCGCCGTGCCTGGTGCCAGCCTGCGCATCCGGGAGCGCAGCCTCTACAACATCGTGGATGATTTCTCCTTAGGCTCCCCTCAGGCCATTGCCGGCACCAAGAGCGGGCGTCCGCCTCTGCGTATCGTGTCCATCATGAATCACATGTCCACCACGGTTTCAAAGATGGACGGCGCCTTTGAGCCCCTGGTTATCTCGGAGCTAATGATGGGCTGCTCTCCCTCTTCCCCCCTTGCCACCAGGGAGTACATCACTCGGGAGGAACTGTGCGAGCTGCCCATCGCCTACTACAGCGAAGCCTTCCTCAATCGCATGGTGGGAAAGCTGTTCAAGGGCATGACTCCTGATATCGTGTGCAATACTTCAAACATTGACGCGGTAAACCGTTCCATCCGCAATCACGGTGCGGTGACCTTCTCCGACTCTTTCACCGGATTCCTCTCCCGCCGAAGCGCCATGATGGCTCTGGTTCCCATCCGAGACAGCGTGTTTTTTGTCACGGGCATCCTCGGAGAGGTTGAGCCCGGCAGTCCTGAGGACAGGTTTGCCCAGTTTCTGCGCAGGTATCTGCGAATTACCTGCGCGCCGTACATGGAGCGCTATGGGTCTATAATCGATCCGGTTGTTGGACGGAAATCGTGCGAACCCGCCGCCGGCCCCGAACCCGCCGGCCCTGCACCCGCCGCCGGTCCCGAACCCGCCGCTGGTCCCGAACCCGCCGCCGGTCCCGAACCCGTCGCCGGCCCTGCACCCGCCGACCCCGCATTGAAGGATTGATCGTCATGGCCCCAGTACGCTTCGTTACATATTCCATCATTCCTGAGATCTGCTGCGGCTGCGGGCTGTGCGAGAAGGTTTGCCCCCGCGATGCGGTGGAGGCCAAGCCTGGGAAACCCTGCAGGATTGTACGGGAGGCCTGTGACGGCTGTGGTCTGTGCGTGGATGCCTGCAAGCTGCGGGCCATCTCCAAGAAGCGCGGCGTGTTTCTCTGACGGACGGTTTGTGTCACAGATGCGGGGGCGTTTCACAGACGCGAGGCGTGTTTCTCTGGCGGAACCGCAGTTGACCTGGGGATCAAGCGGCCCCAGAAAAAGCAAACGCATTATCAAGTTTTATGTAATAACCATGGGCGTTACCAGGGCGTTATCTACCTGCAAGATTGGTTCAAAAACGGCTCCTATAATCAAAAAGCCCTCAAGGCGTAGGGTTGTGCCAGCTACATGGTTGACGCTGGTTCCATGGTTGTGTCAGCTACATGGTTGATGCCAGCAGCACGGTTTCACCCGCTTCGCGATTCATCTTGGCTCTGTGGGAGGCAGCCCAAGTTATCGCAAGCAATCGCTGTTGGTTATCGCCACGAGCGATTGCCCTCCGAGACCGTCCCACGCAGCCGTCACAAGTAATTGCCAATACTAGCGATGCCTGCTGTCACGTGGGCTCGCCAATATGCACGTAGTTCATGAAAGGTTTTCCGGTATGCAGTTGTACTCTGCCCAGTTTGTTGCGTTTCTGGGCGTAGCGCTGGTGGCGTATTTTGCCTTGGGCCATATCAGGCCCAAGATCCAGTGGACCGTGCTGCTGGTGGCAAGCATGGTGTTCTACTTTGCCACGGGATGGCAGAACCTGTTTTTCATCCTGCTGACCGCCGGATCCACTTGGGTTCTGGGCTTGGTGTTTTCCAAACTGGAGGCCCAGTCCAAGGCCGCCCGTGACGCGATCAAGGACCGCAAGGAGAAGAAGGCCATTAAGGCCCGCTTCAATCGAAAGAAGTGGTATGCCCTTCTTGCTGGCCTAGTACTCAACTTTGGAGTGCTCTCCTACATCAAATACTGGAATGCCTTGCTTGAGGCGGTGGGATACGGGGATTCCTTCCTGGCCTCCAGCCTGCTTTTGCCCCTGGGCCTTTCGTTCTACACCTTCCAGTCTGTGGGTTATCTGATTGACGCCTACAACGGCAAGTATCCTCCAGAGTCCAACTTTGCCAAATACCTGCTGTTCGTCTCCTTCTTCCCCCAGCTGATCCAGGGCCCCATTAACCGTTTTGATGCGTTGGCTGGTCAGCTCTATGAAAACCACTCCTTTGAGATGGACCGTACCAGGCGGGCGCTGATCCTTATTGGCTTCGGCATCATGAAGAAGTACGCCATCGCCAACCTGCTTGCCCAGACCGTGGGCGGTTGCTTGGACGGCATCACCGGGTCCACCCCGGGCTCAATCATCGTGTTCGGCATCCTGATGTACTCCGCCCAGCAGTATGCGGACTTCTCTGGCGGCATTGACATGGTCCGCGGCGTTGCCATGCTCTTTGGCGTGAAGATGGCGGAGAACTTTCGGCAGCCCTACTTCTCCATCTCCTTGGGAGACTTCTGGCGCAGGTGGCACATTACCCTGGGTGCCTGGATGCGCGATTACGTGTTCTATCCCTTTGCCCTGACCAAACCCATGCAATCCCTGGGCAAGTGGGCCTCCTCAACCATCAAGTCCGACCTGGGCAAGCATCTGGGCCGCACCCTTCCTGCGTCCATCGCCAACATCCTGGTCTTCTTCCTGGTGGGCCTATGGCACGGTGCGGAAGCCCACTTCATCTGGTGGGGCCTATACAACGGTTTTGTCATTGCCGCGGCTGATCTGCTTGCGCCCCTGTTTGCCAAGATGATCAAGGCATTCAAGGTCAATGTGGAGTCTGCCGGCTGGCACGTGTTCAGGATCGTGCGCACCTTCATTGTGGTGAACATCGGCTGGTACTTTGATCGGATTTTGGACTTCGGGGATTGCATGCAGGGCTTCTACAACACTCTGTTCAACTTTGCCCCAGGTCAGTTTATGACCGCCTTCCATGATCTGGGCATCCGGGATGTGAAGTACTGCCTGGCTTTGGCTGCCATCGGATGCTTGGTGGTGTTTGTGGTTAGCGTCCTGCGGGAGCGGGGTGTGGATGTGGAGGGAGCCATCCTGAAACAAAACTGGATCGTACGCTTCGGCATATACGCCTTTGTGGTGTTGCTGACCCTTGGGGCGTTCATGTTTGCCCCTGTAGACGGAGGGTTCATGTATGCAAATTTCTAAGAAGATCTCTCGGGCGCTGAAAGCTCTGATTGTCCTGGTCATGGTGGTGGCCCTCAATGGCGCTCTTACCTTCGTGTTTGAGCCCTATGGATCAAAGAGCCAGATTATGTGGACGGATTATCGGCAGCAGGAGAACCTGGACACGGTGTTTGTGGGCACATCCCTGACCGAGCGCGCCTTTGACCCCATGTACTTTGACTCCCAGGCCAACTCCAACTCCTACAATATGGCCACCCCTGGTCAGTGGATCGAAGAGTCCCAGTCCGCCATGGAGACCGCCATCGCGGATCACCCCATCAACACGGTGGTGTACGGCTTGGAGTTCAGCAGCCTGCAGGGGGACAAGGTTCCCCATCCCGGTCGTGCGTTCTACCAGTATAAAAACCAGGGGGACCCGTTGGGATTTTGCCTTGATGCCGTCCGGCTCCTGTCCAAACCCGACTGCTATACCACGGCGGATTCCATCAATTGGATGTTTCCTTGGATTACCAACCACGTGAAGGGCCTGAACAGGACCGTGGCCAATGTGACCATGAAACTTGACGGCACTTCCATCTACGATGCGGCAGAGGCCAACGAGCCTGGCTGGACCTATTACGGCCGAGGCTATGGCAACTATACGGATGTCAATGACCCCAATAAGGGCAAGCAGCGCCTCTACACCGATGATTACAAGAATCGGGAGTTGAGCCCGGACAAGATTAACGTTCTGATTGAGATGGCGGACTACTGCGAGGAGCGGGGCATTGACTTTGTGGTGGTTATGCCACCCATTCCTTCCTACAACATCGCTGCTTACGGCAAGAGTTACTTTGCCCAGGCTGAAGAGGTGCGTAAGATCGTGGAGGAGCACGGTGGCGAGTTCTATGACCTGAACATGGCCCGGCCTGAGCTCTTCGATACCACCAACCCTGAGTTCTTCGCGGATCATCAGCATCTGAACAAGGCTGGTGGCGAAGCGGCCAGCAAGGCAATTGCCACCATATTCGAGGCCCGTGATGGAGGCCAGGATGTGGATTCCCTGTTCTATACCAAGGACGAGTATCGCCAGGCCATGGACTTCATCTCCCTGGTTACCCTGAAGGCTACTGTCACCGATGACGGTATTGAACTGAAAGCTCGGGCGCTGATTAGCGGAGACTCTCCAGTTGAGTACCAGATGATGGTGTTTGACCCAGATAAGAAGGAATGGGTGATCATCCGGGACTGGTCCGAGGATCCCACGTATCTGTTTGACCCTGAGGAGTCGGGACAGTATAAGGTGTGCGTGAATGCTCGTCTGGTGGGAACGGATGTGGAGTATGACCGATATCGGGTGGTGAAAGTGCGGCTGTAGAGACGTGCCGTCACACGTGCGGGAGTAAAAACTGGCGTCGGTGCTGGTCTTGGGCAAGCCGCAGGACTGGCACCCGTCTGTATGAAAGAGGGATTGTATGAGAAACGTATTGGAATGGCTGGAGGAGCGTTCAGCCACCATGGGAGACACCCCCGCGGTATGCGATATACACGGGCAACTGACCTTCGCCCAACTGCAGGAGCGCGCCTCTCAGGTGGGAACCTGGGTTGCATCTCAGGTGGTGCCTCGCACCCCTGTGGCCCTGTATCTGGAGAAGAGCACCCAGTGCTTGGCCGCCATGCTTGGAGCGGTCTACGCTCGCTGCTTCTACTCCGTCCTTGACGTGCGCCAGCCCGCCGACAGACTGGCCTCCATCATGGCCACCCTCCAGCCTGGGCTGGTGCTTACCGATGATGCCAACTTTGATCGGGCGCAGGAGATGCTCGGCTGCCACGGGGTGCCCATCGTTAGGATTAGCGACATTGGCTGCCGGGTGGACCAAGAGGTGCTTTCCGCTCTGCGCGCTTCGGCATTGGATATTGACCCGCTGTACGTGAACTTCACCAGCGGAAGCACCGGCGTGCCTAAGGGAGTGGCGGTGGCCCATCGGTCTGTGATTGACTTCATCGGGCACTTTACCAGCATCTTTGGCATCACCAGTCAGGACCGTATTGGCAACCAGGCACCCTTTGACTTTGACGTGTCCGTGAAGGATATTTACAGCTGTTTGGCCACCGGCGCCACCATGCACCTGATCCCCCGGGAGTACTTCAGTCAGCCAACCCTGCTCATGGACTTCCTGTGCGACCGTCAGATCACCACCTGCACCTGGGCTGTGAGTGCCATGTGCTTCGTGTCCATCATGGGCGGTTTTGATTATCGGGTGCCCACCACCATCAACAAGGTGATTTTCTCCGGCGAGGTCATGCCTCCCAAACAGCTGGCTAAGTGGCGCCGCGCCCTGCCTGATGCTACCTATGTCAACGTTTACGGCCCCACGGAGATCACCTGCAACTGCACCTACCACGTGGTGGAGCGGGATTACGCTAAGGACGAGGTCATCCCTGCAGGAAAGGCCTTCCCCAACGAGCAGGTTTTCCTGCTTGACGGCGATACTCTGGTCACCAACCCCGGTGAACATGGCGAAGTGTGCGTTGCCGGCACCTGCCTGGCCCTGGGGTATTATAACGACCCCGTCCGCACCGCTGAGGCATTTGTGCCCAATCCTCTGTCCCCCCAGGTCATGGAGCTGATGTATCGCACTGGGGACCTGGGTATGTGGAATGAGGAGGGCCAGCTGGTCTACGTGGGCCGCAAGGATCATCAGATCAAGCATATGGGCCAGCGTATTGAGCTTGGCGAGATTGAGGCCGTGGCCGCAGGATTTGACGGGGTTGAGCAGGCCTGCTGCATCTACGATCACAAGAAGAAGCGTATCTCCATGTTCTTTGCGGGCGTCCTGTCCGAAGATGAGCTGCGGGATGCCCTGGCTGGTAAACTTCCCCATTACATGGTGCCTGGCCAGATGGTCAGGCTTGACGCACTGCCGCTGACCAAGAACGGCAAGGTGGACCGCACCGCCCTTGCCGCCATCAAGCCGAAGGGAGCCCGATAATGACCGAGACCGCACGCTTCGAGGGCCCTTCTGACCAGGAGCTTTTTGGAATCGCCTCCGAGTGGGGCACCCCGTCTTTCGTGTTTGACCTGGGGGTGTTTCGCAGGCGGCTTACGGAGTGCCAGCAGATCGTGGGCCCCTCCGTGGGCCTGTGCTATGCCATGAAGGCAAACCCCTTCCTGATCGAGGCCGCCGCAGGCTGCGTGGCCAAGCTGGAGGTGTGCAGCCCCGGCGAGCTTACCCTGTGCGAACAGGCGGGCATCGCCCCTGGTCAAATTGTGTATTCCGGGGTCAACAAGGAGCTGACCGACATCGCGGAGGCCATTGACTATCAGGTGGGCGTTCTGACGGCGGAGTCATTGCTGCATGTGGAGTACATCAACCAGGTGGCCTGCGAAAAGGGCCTGGTGGTTGACGTGCTGCTGCGGCTCAACTCCGGATCCCAGTTTGGCATGTCCCGAGAGGATCTGCTGTGGGTGGTTGACCACAGGCAGCAGTTCCCTGGCATTAATCTGGTTGGCCTGCACTACTTTGTCTACACCCAGCGCAAGAAGCTTAAGCGTCAGCGCAAGGAGCTGGAGATGCTGGTGGAGTTCATGGGCCTGCTCAAGACCCAGCACGGCTTTGAGGTTCAGCGGCTGGAGTACGGCCCGGGCCTTGGGGTTCCCTACTTTACCGACGATGACTTCTCCGACACTTTGGCCCCCATCAAGGAGATGGCGCCCCTGCTGCAGGAGATTGCCCAGGGCGTGGAGCTGACCGTGGAGATGGGCAGGTTCTTTGCCACCTCCTGCGGCACGTACCTGACCTGCGTGAAGGACCAGAAGAGCAACGAGGGCACCAACTACGTCATCCTTGATGGCGGTATGAACCACCTGACCTACTTTGGCCAGACCATGGGGCTGCACGTGCCCATCAGTACCAATCCCAGCCTGTCTCAGCGGCGTGGTCTTTTTGGCGAAACGTCCTGCCTTGCCGAAGGTACTGCGGCCCAGGAGGCTTCGGCACCCGTCCAGGAGATTTTGGCACCTGCCCAGGAGGCGCAGACGGAATGGTGCCTGTGCGGAAGCCTGTGCACCGTCAATGACGTGCTGGTCAGATCTGTGCCTCTGGCGGATTTGCAGCGGGGCGACGTGCTGGCTTTCCATAACACGGGCGCCTACTCGGTAACAGAGGGGGTGTACCTGTTCTTGAGCCGTACCATGCCAAGGATTCTGCTTCGGGATGAGGACGGCCGGATCATCTTGGCTCGAGATTTTACGGAGAGCAGCAGGTTTAACGGGCGTTTTGGTTGCCTGTAGGGCAGGGAGGGCCATAATGGATGAGGCCGAATCCGAATGCCATATGAATGCGCCTGACGGCGCGTGTAGGGTATAAAGCGTGCGCAGGACGCGGGCGCTGGAATGATAGGAGCAACCCATGGATGATATTACTCTTGACGACGTGATCGAGATGCTTGAGGGTGTACGCGAGGGCGTCGATTACGAGAATGTGACCACCCTGGTCGATGACCGCTACCTGGATTCCTTTGATATCCTGGCCGTGGTGTCCGCCATCGACGACGAGTTTGACGTGGAGGTTCCCGCTAAGGAGATCATCCCCGCCAACTTCAACAGCGCTCAGGCCCTGACGGCCATGATTCAGCGTTTGGCTGAGGAGGACTAGTCCTTCAGGTTTCGGGCGTTTGCGGCTCTGACATGACCCACCCTAGGGACGTCCTTGGGGTGGGTCTTTTTTACCCAAAATTGAGAAATTGATGGTCTAAAGTCGGTGGAAACGTCCTCATATATCTTGCGTCTGTTTCGCAACTGCCTACAATGAGCGATTATTTTGCAAAAGGACTCGGGTCCGTCCGTATGGGGAATGCGGAGTTGGCGCACGGTAATGGGGATTTCCGTCGCGTTTATCCGCTGGAGGGATACACGAGCTGCTGGGAGAAAGCACGGGACGTTCATGTCTGACAAGGGACTGCCGCAAAACGCGGCTGCTACGCTGCAGCCTGATTTTCTGTTTGACCACATGGATGAGCTGACCAGGCGTGCTCCTGAGATGCGCCGCCTGGAGGAGAGGCTCCGTGGTCTGGAAGCCCAGGTGACCGACACCGATGCGGCTTGCGTTACCACCGCGGGCCCTGATGCCGCGGGCCCTGATGCCGCGGGCTCTGACGCTGCGGGCACCGATGCGGCTTGCGTTACCGCCATTCCTGGAGAAGTCGCCGCAATCCGCCAGCAGCTTGAGGCATTCAGGCGGGAATTCCAGGCAACCAGCGAAGCGTGCCAGGCCGTTGAGATGGCCGAGTCTCAGAGAGGTCGTTTCTAGCCCAGGCGGCTTCTAGTCCAGGCTTGCTACCCAGGCGTCCACCAGGGATTGCTCGCAGTCCAGCTCAAGCATCTTATGGTGGCTGGTATCGCCTCGTTTGACCTGGATGTCGGTTTTTGGCACGCCCAACTCCTTGGAGAGTAGCTTGATTACGGACTTGTTGGCCTTGCCGCCCTCAGGAGGGGCGGTTACCCGTAGGTGCACTTCCCGGAGTCCGTCCGTTTCGACAATACCAACCACCTGGTCTTTTCCTGATTTCGGGGTCACTTTTACGGCCAAGGTGGCTGTCATTGCCGTCGCTCGCTTTCTCATGGCGGTGGGATGCGTGGGATTTGCTCAGGGCTGCCAAAGCCGCGCGGGATTGGCTTGCGGGGTCCGCGTCTCGTTGTAGTGCGGCGGATTGTTCGTGCGTGCAGGCCCGTACGCTTCGTCATATTATACAGACAACAATTTCTTGTTCCTAATACTGCATATCCTTGTTGGCGTCTGACGCCCTTTTGGCTCGACAATGCCCATATCGGGGCATTCGAGTGAAAGGGGGAGACGTGTCTTCAATCATTAATTTGCCCGACGGTGGCAGGATCGTGAAAACGAACTGCTTCGAATGCCATGCCAAGTGTGGTGTCCTGTGTCACGTGGACAAGGACGGCAAACTGGTGGGGGTCAAGGGCAACCCCGAGGATCCGCGCAGCCAAGGCAGACTGTGCGGAAAGGGTCTTTCGGCACCTAAGATTCTCTACGATCCCGATCGGCTGAACTATCCGCTGCGCCGTAAAGAGGGGACTCCTCGCGGCGGAGGCGAGTGGGAGCAGATTTCTTGGGACGAGGCCATTGAGTGGCTGGCAACACGCATCGAGTCCATCTGCGACGAGTACGGCGCGGAGGCGGTGGCCTACGGCCAAGGTACCGGCCGCGGTACTAATCAGTGGACCGCCCGTTCCTCAAACGCCGGCGGTGCGGTCAACCACTCCCTGGCCCCTGGCAACATCTGCCTGGTCCCCATGATGGTTCAGTCCGTGCTGCAGTTTGGTATGTTCCCCATCTTTGACGGCTGCGACTTTGACAACGCGGACTGCATTGTCATGTGGGGCTGCAACACCATGTGGACCGAGGCCACCTACACCTCCGGCCAGGTGGGACGCTCCCGTGACCGGGGCGCCAAGATTATCGTGATTGATCCCTTCTTCGAGCACCCCTTGGCTGCCAAGGCGGACCACTTCGTCAACGTGCGCCCAGGATCCGACACGTATCTGGCCATGGCCTGGCTCAACGTTATCCTCAACGAGGGGCTCTACGACGAGTACTTCACCAAGAAGTTCACCAATGCCCCTATGCTGCTGATCCAAGGCGTGGACGCGCCCCTCAACGAGCAGCTGATTAAGGCCGACGGCAACCAGCAGGTTATGCTCTTCATGGGCAAGGACGGCCAACTGCACAACCTGGCGGAGCGTACCGACGAGGTTGACCTGGAGTTTAGCGGCATGGTCACCGGCGCTGATGGCAACCCCATCCCCGTGACCACCGTCTTCAACCGGCTCAAGGAGATCAGCGCGCCTTGGACCCCTGAGGCCGCATCTGAGAAGTGCTGGGTGAAACCCGAGGTCATCCGCGAATCCGCCCGTACCTACGCCACCGCCCCCGCGGCCACCATCGAGGTCTTCCAGGGCATCGAGGAGCAGACCAACTGCCGCGACTCCATTCAGCTGATCAATATCATCATCGCCATCTGCGGCAATCTGGAAAAGAAGGGCGGCAATCTCTCCATGCCCTTCTGGAACCAAATGTTTACCCTCTCTGGTCCCAACCCTGAGTCTCATCAGGAGAAACGCCTTGCGGATGAACGTGCCCGCGGCCTGTTTAACGGCTCCTCCAATACCGCCATGTGCTTTGAGGCCATGGCCACCGGCAAACCCTACCCCATTAAAGGCTACATCCATGTCCAGGGCAACCCCTTGTCCTGGTCTGAGGACACCAAGAAGGCCCGCCGCGGCCTGATGAACCTGGATTTGTACTGCGTCATGGACTACTACATGAGCCCTGCCGCCCAGCTGGCGGACCTGGTGCTTCCCTCCACCCACTGGACCGAGCGCGATTATCTGGCTGACGAAGTGTGCAGCGAGTGGGTCTTTGGCCAGCAGAAATGCGTGGAGCCCCTCTATGAGCGCAGGTCAGACGTGTGGTTCTGGCGTACCCTGGGCAAGCGGCTCCATCCGGACTGGTGGCCCTGGGAATCCGATGAGGAGCTATTCAACTGGCAGCTCAAGGAGACCCATGCCGGTATCTCCTGGGAGGACCTGAAGGAGCAGTGGATTCACCATGTGCCCATGATGCCCTCCCGCGATTACGAGGAAAACGGCATTCCCGCCCCAACGGGCACTGGCCGCGCAGAGCTCTACAGCGTGGTGGCCCTGATCTCCGGCACCCATCCCCTTCCTGAGGCCTCTGAGCCCAAGATGAGCGTGTATGCCACCCCCGAGATTGCCGCGGATTATCCTCTGACCGCTGTTACTGGCCGTAGGTACCCGGTGTTCTACCACTCCGCCTACCGAGGCATCCCTCAGCTGCGCGAGATTGTGCCTGACCCACAGGTCATGTTCCATCAGAGCGTGGCCGACGAGTTGGGAATCAAATATGGCGAATGGTGCTTTGTGGAAAGCCCCAACGGTCGCATTGTCATGAAGGCCCGCCCCACGGTGGGTGTAGACCCCCGGGTTTGCGTGATTCCCCATGGCTGGTGGCAGGGGTGCAAGGCCCTTGGTGCGGAGGACTATCCTGATGACATGAGCAATGTGAATGTGCTGACCTCCTCCAAGTACTATTCCGACGAGTATATGACCCCTGGTCTCAGGTCTACGCTGGTCCGGGTGGTCAAGAAGGCCGACCCCACTCGAAAGGAAGGTGAGTAGCCATGGCGCAAAAGAGCTACGGTATGGTCATCGACCTGGATAAATGCTCGGGATGCCAGGCGTGCTCCGTGGCGTGCAAGATGGAAAACGACGTTGACCTGGGTGTTTTCCGTACCCGTGTGTATCGCATGGGTCCTGTGGGGCAGTGGCCGGACAACCTGGAGATGTTCTTCTTCCCCAACGGCTGCATGCATTGCGAAGAACCAAGCTGCATTGACGTGTGCCCCACCAAGGCAACCTACAAGACCGACGAGGGCGTGGTGCTGGTGGATGCTAACCGCTGCTTTGGTTGCCAGTACTGCATCTGGGCCTGCCCCTATGAGGCCCGCACCCTCAATCCCCACACCAAGGTGGTGGAGAAGTGCACGCTGTGCGTGAATACCCTCGACGCTGGCGAGCAGCCTCTGTGCTGCTACACCTGCACCACCGGGGCCCGGGTTGCCGGGGACCTGAACGACCCTGAGTCCCAGATTTCTCAGATTCTGGCGGCCAACGCCGATAGGGCCTATCGGGTGCACCCGGAGTTTGGAAACAAGCCCAAGGTGATTTATCTGGTTCCCAGGAAAGGAGCTGAAACGCTATGCAAATCCATTGGCCTCTAGTTGTCTCTACGGTCTGCCAGCGTGCTGGCCTGGGGTTGTATGTGTGCGCATGGTTGCTGAGCCTGACGGGTGCCTTGGTGCCCATGGATACGGTGGCCTGGATCACCCTGGCGTTTCTGGTGGTGGGAGGCTGCGCCTCCGTATTCCACCTGCAGCGCCCCGCACGTTTCTTTAATGCCTTCTCCAACTTCAAGAGCCATCTGACTCAGGAGGGTGTCCTGACCCCCTTCCTGGGGCTGGCGCTGATCCTTGCAGGTGTAGGTGTGGTGCCCCTGGTGTCTGAGGCTTGCGCGGCCATC
>JAQXQN010000049.1 GCA_029101185.1 Eggerthellales bacterium
AGCGCCATTCAAGACGCTCCCATGATGGAGTCTCAGGCCGCGCCTGAAAAGAATACCCCGCAGGGCGGTCACGAGCATCAGGCCCGCCACGCACCCCCCGAGGAACAGGTACAGCACTATGAACATGCTGAACAGCATCGACCTTCACGCTCCTCGATTCCTGACAGGAGCATCATACGACACCGCGATGACGCAATGCACGGGGCGTCATCACACCAAGGAGAAATGGGACGACCGCCCGTCCTCCACGTGGACAAAGCCGAACCTGGCGGCGTACGCGCGCAAAAGCCCGAAGACGAACTCCCCAAGACCGCGCATATAGTCCGACCTCGCGTGCTTGTCCATGTCCCACCTCCACACACAAATCCAAGGGAGCAGCCAATCCCTCAGTGCCTGACGCTGGGCGTCTGCGACGCGAAGGGCCTCCTTTTGGTCCCCGGCCTCAAGCGCGGCGACCTCCAGCCCAATCAGATGGGCCAGAAACTCCATAAGCAACCCGAGGTTGTCATCAGGCTCCTGAGACCTGTCCGCCACCTCGAGCCCGAAGGCCCGGTAGGTCCTTCGCACGGCGATGGTGAGCTCCGATAGAATCTGGCTCTTCCGGTCCAGGTGAAAGCCTGCCCAGCTGGGCACCTCTGGCGCACCGGCGCCCTGTAGGAGCATGAACCATTCGCTTTGCAGGTCACGCAGAGCCTGCGGGTCAACAACGCCGCCAGCCGCGTGCTCGACGCACCATTGGTCAATCAGTCTGGCACCATTCGCCACGCATGAGTCATCCGAGCCAAAAGGGACGCAGGAGAAAATCCTGGTCTGGGCGAAACGCGCAAGACTCCCCTCCTCTGGCTCACGATACACCATCTGGGATGCGACCTGAAAAGAAGCTTGGGCAGCCTGCAGGGTTGTTTGGTCCATTGTTCCTCCTTCTCTTTCGGCCGGATTGCCGAAGGGGAAAGCGGACCCGGGAAACCCAGGTCCGCACATGCAGCATAAACGTGCTTTAGAGCTCCTCGTCCAGATTGGTGATCTGGCCGGTACCCTCACCCGTTGCCTGGGCCTTGGGATGGGGGTTCAAGACAATGCAGGGGCTGGTGGTGTCCTGGGGCAGGGGCTCGATGGCCACGTTCCCTTCGCCGTACGTGGACCTCAGGTCCTCGATGGGACCCCAATCGAGGGCACGCATGGGGCAGGCGGCAACGCACACGGGCTTACGGCCGATGGTGAGTTCGGACCAGCACATGTCGCACTTGATCACATAGCCCGCTTCCTGATCCAGGGACGGGGCGCCGTAGGGGCACACCCCAACGCAGGTCTTGCATCCGATGCAGACGTCATGATCGGAGGTGACGATACCGGTCTCAGGGTCCTTCGCCATTGCACCCGTGGGGCAGTTGGCCACGCAGACGGGATCTGCGCAATGGTTGCAAGCGATGGACACGTGGTAGGAGAAGATATCCTGGGGGATGTAGGTGCCGTTTGCGTTCTGGGTCCATCCGCCACCCGCGTAGTTGTACACGCGGCGATACAGATTATCCAAAGGAAGGCGGTGGGTCTCCTTGCAGGCCACCTGGCAGGTCTTGCGGCCGGTGCACTTGCTGGAGTCAAAATAGAAGCCGTACTGAGCCATGTCTCTCTCCTTTCTTTACTCGACGCCCAAGGGGGTGGGAACGGGACGATACTTATCGGGATCCAGGGTCAGCGGGCCGTTGTACTTCTCAACCTGGACCAGCGTGCCGGTCCAAGACTGAGAGGACTGACCGGAGGCCTTGGGGGCCTGCAGGATGTTGGGGTCTCCGCCCAGGTCGATGCCGGTTTCGGGATCTATTTGGATCCACCCACCATCCTGCAGCGCAACTGCACCAGGAACGATGGTGTTGAGGACCTTAGCGGGACGCAGCACCTTGCCATGGGGGCTCGTCATGAGCACCAGGTCACCTGACTTGATGCCGCGGGCCTCGGCATCCACCGTGGAGATGAAGCACTCCTGGGGGTACGCCTCACGCAGGCTGGGCACACAGTCGTTGACCGTATGGGCGCGACGCAGGGAATGGGGAGTCCACAAAAGCAGGGGGAATTCCTCGGTCTGGGTGCCCTGGCCCTGCTCCGGATCTCCAATCTGATACATAGGGATGGGAGAGATGGTGGAGTAGCCCATGGAGTTGACGAAGTACGCCAGGGTGCCGCAGCAGATCTCGAACTTGCCGGAGGCGGTGGCCACGGGGAAGTTCTCGGGGTCAGCGATGAAATTGGCGAAGGGCACGTATGTCAGAGCGTCGCCCTTGGAGCGGGGCATCTTGAACACGCCCTTTTCCTTGAACTCGTCCACGGTGATGGCGCCTTGCTGGGGCTCGGCCTGCACGCCCAGGGCGTCGATGTCCTCCTGGGTCAGGGTGAACAGGGGCTCGTAGGATACGGTGGCTTGATCTGTCATCTTGATCGCGCCTGCGAGGGAGTAGTAGGTGCGCTCGTTGTCGGTCATGGTGTTGACGGTCTTGGGATCCAGGCCCAGGCGCTTCGCCAACTCCTCGGCAATCCAGCCCTCAGGCTTTGACTCGCCCAGAGGGTCCATCACATGATCGGCCCAGTAGACGGACTCGGCATTGACGCTCCAGGCGTAGTTGCCCTTCTCCCACCAGGTGCAAACGGGGAGCACCACGTCGCAATGCTGACGGGACGCGTCGAAGAAGGGGTTTGCGCCCCAGACGAAGTCCATCTTGCGGAACGCCTTGATGCCGGCGTTGGCGTTGGGTAGGGAGTTCAGGGAGTTCTCGTAACCGCCGGAGTAGATGACGTGGATGTCAATGGGGCGCTTGCCTCCAGGCCACACATCCCTGCCGTACTCGCCATCCAGGATGGACTGCCAGCATTCGGTATAGTCAAGCTTCTCCCAGGATTCATTGTCCTCGATGGCCCCCCAGTTGGGGATGACGATAGAAGGAGGATTCAGCGGATTTGCGGGGTTGAGTCCCGCCCCGTTTGAGTAGTCGCCGGCGAAGCAGTACGGCGTGGTGGAGTAGCCGTGCTCGTGGGTGCCAATCCAGCCCACGGAGTTGCCGGGGGTGCCCAAGGTGCCGTGCATGAACGCCAGGGTGTAGAAGGTCTGAGCAAACTGCTCGCCTGCGGGGATCTTGGTGGTGGACTGGCCCGCGAAGAAGTCTATCTTCTCGGTTGAGGCAATCTCCTCCGCAAGGCGTCTGATGGTTTCAGCGGGGACGCCGCAGATGTTCTCGGCCCATTCGGGGGTCTTCGCCTCGCCGTCAAGGACGCCCATGACGTAATCCTTGAAGTTCATTTCGGCAGGGATGCCTTCAGGCATGTGGTCCTTGTCAAAGCCCACGCAGTACTTGTCCAGGAACTCTTGGTTGTACAGTCCGTTCTCTATCTGGTGATACATCATGCCCAGGCAGAAGGCCGTGTCGGTGCCGGGAACAATGGGCACCCACTCGTCAGCCAGGGCTGCGGCGGTCTGATTCAGCCAGGGGTCCACAATGATGATCTTACCGCCCATTTCCTTGGCATGCTGGAGCTGATATGCGGTATTGCCGGCTTTGTTCGCAGCCCAGTTGTTGCCGAAGTGGAAATGCAGCTGGGACTCCTCGAGGGTCAAGGCGTCGGGAGCCTCAAATAGACTGCCCACCATGAACAGCTCGGTCAGAGGCCAGGCGCCCAAAGACACGGTGCCGATCTCGTGGTGCAAGGCGCCTCCCTTGGCGTTAAGCAGGCACACGATGGGGTCGAAGTATTCCTCTCCGATGTCGGAGTACGCGGCAGCAAGAATGGACTTGGGGCCGTAGTTGTCGTAAGCCTTCTGCATCTCGGAAGCGACAATGTCTAGAGCCTCATCCCAGGTAATACGCTCCCACTCATCTTTCCCGCGGAGCTCTCCGTTGGGGTTCTCAGGAGACCAATTCTTTCGCTTCATGGGGTACTTGATTCGAGAGGGAGAAAGCATGTCGCTGATCTTTGCGCGGCCGCGCAGGCAGGCACGACGCTGGGGGACCTCAATGGTATCCTCGTCCTCCTCATCGGTGCGGATCTTCAAGGGCACGCCGTCTTCGACGTAAACCCTCAGCAGACAGCGGGAATGCTCGCAGCTGCAGTTGTTCATGCAAGCGCCGGTGAGCCACTGACCATTTTCGACCAGGGTTTCGGGCGCACGGCTCTCAGAGCCTCCGTTTTCAGACGTAGCGTCGCTGGTCGAACATGCGGTCAGGCCGGCGGCGGCCGCGCCCGCAACAGCGCTCCATTGCAGGAAATTACGCCTCGAGATGGAGTTCTCCATTCCTCCTCCTTCCTATTATTGCCGCATTGGCAATGCATCCATGCGGCGAAACGGTATTCCCTTCGACGCTATCCGAAGGTGCCATACATTCTGTCATAGGTTTCTTGTGACAGTCAATCATGCTGTGTTGCCGTTATTGTCCTATTTTGGAAATAAGAGTGTCATAGTGACTCGAGTTGCTGATCTTGTCCTCGGCCACGCTGTCCAAGGCGGTCGGCGAAGCGCCCTGGATTGGGCCCCTTCTCTTCGGCTCACGACAGGGGCCTAAGCCCCGCCTGCGATTCTTTTACGGCATAACGCCTGGCCAGGACCTCTCCCATGAATCACGTGACGCCTTCTGGGGCCGAAATCACATGATGTGCCCCATAGCGCATGCAGGGGATTCGACATGGCCTCATTCCGTCAGGCGCTGACCAGCTTGCTTGGAGGGCTGGCCACGCC
>JAQXQN010000050.1 GCA_029101185.1 Eggerthellales bacterium
GAAGTAGAAGTAGCTCCCATCCGGTACGCCGGCAAACAGGGGGTTTTCCGCTTCAGTAAAGGCCACGGAGTTCCATCCCACATGGGGCACCTTTAACCTGCGGCCATCAGCGGTCTCGGCAGGCATACGGGTGACCAGACCGGGAATGAGCCCCAACCCTGGGATGAACTGTCCCGGTTGGCACCCTTCGTCACCCCGATCATAAAGCAGTTGTAATCCAAGGCAGATACCCAGAAGGGGCGTGCCCGCCTGGGCCGCCCCGCGAATGGCGTCGGCCTGACCCGAGGCCTCCAGGATGCCCATGGCATCGGCAAAGGAGCCTACCCCGGGCAGCACCAGCCCATCGGCAGAGAGGATGTCAGCGGGATCGTCGCTGATAAAGGCGTAGTAGCCCGCGTCTTGCAGCCCGCGGCGCACGCTGGCCAGGTTGCCCCGCTGGTAGTCAATGATACAGATGCGTGCGGCCATCTACAGCGCCCCCTTGGTGGAGGGAACCCCCACAACCCGCGGGTCCGCCTCAACCGCCTGCCGCAGGCTGCGGGCCACGGATTTGAAGGCGGCCTCAAGGATGTGATGGCCGTTTTCGCCGCAGACCAGACGGGCATGGAGGGTCACCCCCGCCTCCCGGGCAAAGGCAATAAAGAACTCCTTGGCCAGCTGGGTGTCAAAGGCACCCACGGCACACACTCCCACGGGCACGTCGTAGTAGGCCTGCCCTCTGCCGGAGATGTCCACCGCGGACATGACCAGGGTCTCGTCCATGGGAAGCAGGCAATCCCCAAACCTGCGAATGCCGGCCTTGTCCCCCAGGGCCTGGGCAAAGGCCTGCCCAAGGACGATGCCGCAGTCCTCCACCGTGTGATGGGAGTCCACCTCCAGGTCCCCCCTGCAGGTGAGCGCCAGGTCAAAGCAGCCATGCCGGGCAAAGGCCACCAGCATGTGGTCGAAAAAGCCCACGCCCGTGGACACTTCGGCAGCACCTGTGCCATCCAAGTTCAGCGACAGAGTGATGTCGGTCTCTTTGGTGGTTCGGGAAATGGCGGCGGTCCTCATTACTACTCCTTTACAATCTGGGCAAGCGCGGCAATCACGCGGTCGTTCTCCTCAGGGGTGCCCACGGTGATGCGCAGGCAGTCCTCAAGGCCAGGGGTGCTGCTGAAGTCCCGCACCAGGATTGAGCAACAATCCCGCAGCTGGCACCACACCTGATGGGCATGGGGCACCCGCACCAGGATGAAGTTGGCGTCAGAGGGGTATGCCACGCATCCGGGGATGGCCCCAATTCGGGCTATGGCCTCATCCCTGCTTGCCATAATGGCCCTGATGGCGGGCTGGAACGCTTCGGCATGCTCCACCGCCACCTGGGCGATGGCCTGGGCCGCCACGTCCACGGAATAAGGCTGCCTCACGGCGGAAAGCCCATCAATCACCGCAGGATCCGCCAGCAGGTATCCGCAGCGCACCCCGGCAAGGCAGAAGGCCTTGGAGAAGGTGCGCAGACAGGCCACGTTGCGGCAGGCGGTCACAAGGGAGGTGCAGCTGGCCTGGGGGGAGGCAAACTCAATATAGGCCTCATCCACCAGGATGAGTGAGGTGGGGTTGGCGTGGGCCAGCCTTTGCACCCATACCGGGTCCACCAGGTTTCCCGTGGGGTTGTTTGGCGAGGTCAAAACCACAATCCCTCCGTTGCCCATGGCTGCCTCAACCGCCTGGGTGTCCACATCAAAGTCCGCGGTGCGGGGCACGTCCACGCACGGGGTGCCGGTAAGCTGGGCGTAGAGCTTGTAGACGGAGAAGGTGGGGATGCAGTTGATCAGGGGCATGCCGTCAGGGCCGCCAAAGGCCAGCAGCAGGTTGAAGAGCAGCTCGTCGCCACCGTTGGAGACGCACACGTTTCCCCTGGTCAGACCATGCCCCTGCCAGCTGGCAATGGCGTCGCGCAGGGCGTTGGACATGGGGTCTGGATACCGGTTGAAGGCCTGGTTGGCCACAGCCTGCACCATAAGCTGCTGCACGGGGGCAGGCACACCGTAGGTGTTCTCGTTTGCGGACAGGAGCACGTCTACAGGAGTGAAGCCTGGGTCGTAGGGCGCAAAATCCCTAAAGCTTTGCCGCATGGGCACAGGCGGCAAATCCTGGCAGCAATCCTGGCGGCCGGCTGGCGAGGCTTGTAGTTCCTGGGTTTGAGAGCTGGTCTGCTGGGTCATAAAAGGGCTTTCTTGAAGATGGTGGATGGCGAAGCGTGCGCGACATGCGCCTTCACGGCTCATGGGCCTTGGCGGCTCATGGGCCCAAGCGCCCCAGGTTATCTGGGGCGCAGGCGTGGGCAGGATTACTTCTTATAGGGAGGCCAAGCAATGGCGGTCAGGTCCATCTGAGCGGGATCAACGCCGTCATAGGACTCCATCCCCTGCTCAAGTAGGTTGCGGCGCAGCCCCACGGACAGAGCGTGGGCCCACAACCCCTCGTGCTCGGCCATGATCTGGGTGGCGGGGGCGTCGTTGAGCAGGCCTGCAGGGGTATAGCAGACAACGGAGGACTGCTTTACGAAGTCGTCCACGCCCAAAGGGTTGGAAAACAGAGCGGTGCCGCCGGTGGGCAGGGTGTGATTGGGGCCTGCCACATAGTCTCCCAGGGGCTCGGAGCTCCAGTCTCCCACGAAGATGGCGCCGGCATTGTGAATCTTGCCCAGCAACGCCATGGCGTCAGGGGCGTGCAGCTCCAAATGCTCGGGGGCGATGGTATCAACCGCCTTGCACGCGGTGTCAAGATCCGGGCACACCACAATGGTGCCCTGGCCGTCAAAGGAGGCCTGAGTGATCTGGGCCCGAGGGCTCTGGGCAACCATAGCATCGATCCTGCTGCATACCTGGGCGGCAAAATCCCCATCGGTGCACACCAAGTAGCAGGCGGCCATGGGATCATGCTCGGCCTGGGCCATCAGATCCGCCGCCACGATGGTAGCATCCGCAGGGCCATCCACCAGCACGCACACCTCAGAGGGGCCAGCCACCATGTCAATGCCCACATCACCGGAGACGATGTGTTTGGCAGCAGCCACATAGGCATTGCCCGGTCCCACAATCACGGACACATTGGGGATGGACTCGGTGCCATAGGCAAGGGCGGCAATGGCTTGAGCTCCGCCTACGGTGTAAATCTCATCCACTCCGGCCACCTTGGCTGCCGCAAGCGTGGCGGCAGAGATGCCCCCGTCAGGCTGGGGCGGGGTCACCATGACAATGCGCTCTACGCCGGCAACCTTGGCGGGAATCACGTCCATCAGCACCGTGGAGGGATACTGGGCACGGCCGCCAGGCACGTACACGCCGGCGGAATCTACCGGGGTGAACTTCACCCCAAGAATGGTGCCATCGGGCTTGGTGTTCATCCAGGACTGCCTGACCTGACGCTGATGGAAATCCCGAATCTGGTCCGCGGCCTTCTGCAGGGCCTCCACGTACTCGGGATCTGCCTGGTCAAGGGCACGGTCAAGCTTCTCCTGGGGAAAGCGGAAATCCTCCACCTCCACCTTGTCAAAATCCCGGCAGTACCTGCGCAGGGCGGCGTCGCCCTCCTGCTTCACCGTGTCCACGATTGCCTGGGCGGAGGCCATCACCGAGGCAGGCAGCACGCCCTGCCGAGGAAGCTGGCTTGCCTGAAGGGTCTGACCGGGCTGAAGTTCTATGGTCCTCATGATTCTTCCTTTCATGAATGGGTTTCCTGATGTGGCGCTCTTTCCTACATGACCTGATCTTTCCTGACGGTCTTACCTGGTCTGGCTGGTCTTATCTAACCCGACCTGGCGTAGGCTGGAGCGCACGCTTCGACGGTATGGTTATTGCCTCTGGCAGGCGGCCAGGCGTGCGGCCAGGCGAGCCACCCGCCCGTCGCAGCGCACCGAGGCCGGGCTGGCAAAGAACCGGGCGTTGCACTCGAGCACCGTGTCAACCACCTCCAAGTTGTTCTCCCTGAGGGTGGTGCCAGTTGCCGTGATGTCCACGATCCGGTCGGACAGGCCCACAATGGGACCAAGCTCGATGTTGCCGTGGAGGTGCACGATTTCCACCTGCTGGCCTTGACGGCGATAATACTCCCGGGTGATGCGGGGGTACTTAGTGGCAATCCGAAGGGTCCTATCCTGCGGCGGCTGGGGGGCGTCCGCCGGCTGGGCCACCACAAACCTACAGGAGCCGAAGCCCAGATCCACCAGCTGCACCAGGTCAAGGCCCGCTTCAATCAGGGAGTCCCGCCCACAGATGCCGCAATCCGCCCCGCCGCTGGCCACAAAAGCGGGAGCGTCGGTGGGCCGCACGATCACGTACTCCACCCCAGGCGCGCGCACGATCAGATGCCGGCCGGGATTTCGCAGGTCCTCCACGTCAAACCCGGCTGCCTCAAGCATGGCCACGCTGCCCTCAAACAACGACCCCTTGGGCACCGCGATTCTCAGCGGCCTGGATTCGTCAGATGCCGAAGCGTCCTGGGCAGCCTGTGCTGCCTGTGCCTTGAGCAGATGCTCCAGGCACAGGGCAAATCCCGCTGCGGGCACGTCCTTACAGCCAAGCTTGGCAAAGGAGTCATCGTAGCGGCCGCCGGATCCCACCGGATCTGCAACCCCATCGGCAAACAGGGCAAACACCAAGCCGGTGTAATAATCAAAGGAATTGAGGATGGAAAAATCCACCACCGCGTTATCGGGCCAGCCCCGGGTCTGCATGGCCTCAAGGAGCCAGGACAGCTGCGGGATGCCCGTGTCCTGGGCGTCAAGGTCAATCCCCGCACGGGCAAGCAGGTTGCACGCTTCGTCAAGGGCATCCTGACCGCCGCAGGTCCGGGGAAGAGCCTTGAGGGCCTCGGCCACAGCGGGGTCAAGTTCTCCCGATTCAACCAGGTCAATGACGAAATCGTCCAGACCCACAAAGTCGGAGCTGTGAATGAACGAGAGCAGCCCGTCCTGGGCGTCAGCGGACAGGCCCGCCGCGGCAAGCAGCAGGTTCAGGGGCTTGACGCTGCCAAAGGCAATCTTCCATCGGCTGAGGCCGCAGGCCTGCAGACAGGAGGCGGCCATGCAGGCAAGCTCAACGTCGGCCTCAAGGCCCCCGGCGGCAATCAGCTCCGCGCCAATCTGGGTCAGCTGGCGGGTCTTGCCGGCATTTTGAGGCTGCTGGCGCACCACCGGACCGCAGTAGCGCAAACGAATCTGCCCCGCCCGAGGGTCAGAGGGCTGGCCGCCTTGCATGCACTGGCCGCCCTGCGCGTCCTGGCCGCCTTGCATGCCCTGGCCGCCCTGCGCGTTGCGCAGCTGGGTGGAAACCAACCGGGCAATGGGCATGGTGAAATCCGACCTGATGGTCAGCAGCCTGCCGTCGGAGTCAAACAGCCGAAAACTATCCCCCTCCTGGCCGGCCATCCTGTCGGGGGTACCTGCGTCCTCAAGCAGCGGAGTCTCCACAGGCGCATATCCTTGCTCCGCGAAGATACCGCTAACCAGCTGGCAGACCCGCTCCCGCTGCAAAGCCTCAGCGGGCAGGATGTCTCTAAATCCCTGAGGTGTCACCGGTCTCACCGCGACGCCTCCTTTCTTCATCATGTGCACGCCAACAGCCCTCAGGCCCCAGCGCCGCCCTTGCGTGGTGGATACTTTATCACACTAGAGTGGTAAAGCGTTTCAAATCGGTGAACGAAACAAAAAGCCGGGGTCACGGGGACCCCGGCTCGGATAAATCCTTGGCCTCCTATGCAGCATCCACCGTGATGTAGACCTGCCGGAGCACATCGTCGTAGTTTGACGACACGTTGTAGGTGGAATAGTCATAACTCAGACGAAGGGTCCAGGCCATCGAAGACTCATCGGTGCTACGGGCGGCAGTACCCGAAAAGGTGTACTGATCAGACACCAGCGTGGCGCCGTCCTCGGAGAACTTGTGGTACTCGTCCTCCTGAGGAAGGGCGACCGAGCCCGCCTCCACCTTAAGGCCCACTTCTTCAAGCAAGGTCTCGACCACGTGGTCGGTGCCCACTGCATAATCAAAGGGCCAGTACTCGAAATTCAAAGACGCCATGGACACGGACAGGGCGGACTGGGTGATCACGTCGTCGGAATCCAAGGTCAGATACAGCCTCACGCCCGTATCACCCTGCGCATCCGCCAAAGACACGGTCAGCGTGGCGCCTACCACCTCGGTCTTCTTTTCCTCACCCTCACCGGTGGTCTCCTCGATGGGGGTCTCCTTCTCAATGGCCGCCCCCGTACCCAAGGCCGCCAGGGCGTCTTCCCGGCCCATCCCCACCAGGGATGCAATCTCAGGGGCAGGAATACGGGCCACCGAGGTGCTCGCATCGTCCACATTGTTCACATTGGTGGGCTGATCCACGGGAGCATCCGGCACCGCATTGGGATCATGGGAATCATTCCACAGCTTGTAGGCCCCGGCGCCAAGGGCAGCCATAGCCAGCATCAGCAGCACAAGACCCACAATCAGGACAATACGCTTGCGCTTGGACTTGACCCGATGCTCGTTAATGCGGGATTGCTGGGCCAAGTTCAACCCTCCGGTTTGCTCGGCACTCCTGCGTCGGGATTGAATCATGTCCTGCTTCTGAACGTCAAAGGCGGTCTGGACCTGAGGGTCGCGGCCATGTTTGGCGTGCTTTGCCATACACGATTCCTTTCAACGGCAAAACCCCTGTGACCAGGGGTTTTGTACACTTTCATACAAGAATTAGAACACCAGCACGTACACGACGAAGCACACCAGGAACAGGAGCGCGGCGCCAATGACAACCTTTTGAGTCTTGCCCATCACGGGGCCCTGAAGATCTTCCAGGGTCTGCTCTCGGTACTCTTCCTGTTTCTTTGCCATTTCTGCCTCCTATCTGGGCTCACGGACCGTTACTCGGTCACCGCGTTAGACCCTGCGGTGGATTCGGAGCCAGCGGCGTCACCCTCGGCATCGGAGCCGCCTGCGGCAGGCACGGCAGTTTCGATCACCGGCAGGTTGGACAGGTCAATCACGGTACCCAGGTTGCGGGTACTCAACAGGCTGCCAATGCCATTTGAGGCAATGCCAGAGAGGGAGTTGGCCACCGCCTGCTGCAGATCTGTATTGGAGGCGGCAATGGCCACCCGGTATCCGGACGCTTCGCCAAGCAAAGCAACAGGAACCACATCGAGGTTTTGATAGGTGACCACATACGAGCCAATCACCGCGTCCGCCGCCACAAACTGGGCAGCGCCGGACTGGTAGGAAGAGAAGGCGGACATCAGGTCGGAGCTAGAGACCACGCACCCTTCGCCAAAGGCATTGGTAACCGCCCAGGCGCTGGTGGAGGAGTCCTGAGCCGCAATCATGGGCAGGCTTTCACCTACGGGGTTGGGCACCGTGGCATCAGAAGCGCCAAACAGGACCACGCCGGAGGAGATGTAGGCCTCGGAAAGCCACACATTCTCGGACTCGACGCTAGAACCCGCTCCCATGACCATGTCCACGGAGCCATTGACCAGGGCTTCCTCAATGGCGGCGGGATCCGTGCCAAGGGTCACCACTTCAAGCTTCAGGCCCAGATCATCGGCGATAGCAGCGGCAAAATCCACATCCAAGCCCCCCATGGAGCTGGAAGTCTCAATCACAAAGGGAGCTCCACCAGTCACGCCTACCCGCAGCACCCCGTCCTGGGCGATGGCGGGAGACGTGATGGAGGGGGTCAGCTCCTTAGGGGTGTACTCCTCCTGGGTGCACCCGGTCAAACCCAAAGCCATGGCGGCGGACACGCCCACGGCACAGGCAAACGCAGCAAGTCGCTTCATTGACTCATACCTCTTCTCGCTCATATCAGGCTCTTCTTCCGGCTGACCTAGTCTTTGCCCCCACACTCGCGCACTGGGGGTTTGCAGCTTACCGCCACGCCGCCCTCTCCCCTGGCGCGACACCGTGCCGCGCAGCACATACAGGGGGTGCGTCTTACCTCTAGGATACGCCATGCTCACGAAACCGCTTACGTGGATCCTTTCGACCGCATCTGCCGTGGACTAGGAGCGCAAACTTCTGGCGAAGCGTGCTGAGCACCCTTGCCAAAGGCCCGCTTGCGCGTACGCTCCGCAACTACAGACCCGAAAGAAGTACCGCAAAATTCTATCAGACTTTTGCCCTGGGGCTTCATAGGCGACGTTTCCCCTTTTCCGCATGGAAAAACCAACACATTTTCCTCCCCTGGGCGTTTCCCGCCTGCGCCGGCACCCGCCTGCGTCAGCGCCCGCCTGCGTCAGCGCCCGCCTGCGCCGGCACCCGCCTGCGCCTGTGAAGCGCCCATGGCACAACCCCTGTGGATGCGCGATACGGCCAGGTGTGGCATAATCCCTGTCATGCTACGACCCTTAGACATACTCGCCTACGCCAAACACTCATTTGCCAGCCTCACCATATCCGAGCTTCTTCTCTGGATTGGATCTATGGCCATTCTCACCTGCTCATACATTGCCAGCGGCGCAGGATCTACCCTCTCCCTCATCTCCACCCTGCTTGGGGCCACCTGTCTGATCTTCATGGCCAAAGGAAACGCCATCGGCCACATCTTCGGCATTGGGTTCATCATTACCTACGCCATTGTGGCCTGGGGTTTTTGTTATTGGGGCGAAGTCCTCACCTATCTGGGCATGTCCCTGCCAAGCACCCTGTTCGCCCTGATCTCCTGGGTCCGCCATCCCGTAAAGACCGGAGAAGGAGGTCCGCGGGAATCAAGCTCCCACGTGGCGGAAGTGCAGGTCTCCCACCTTTCTCCGGCAAAGTTTGCCGCACTTCTGGCCATTTCCGCAGTGGTCACCGTGGTCTTTTACTTCCTGCTTGGCGCCCTTGACACCCCAAATCTTGTGGTGAGCACTATCTCGGTTACCACGAGCATGCTCGGCGCGGGACTGATGTTTATGCGCAGTCCCTATTACGCCCTGGGATACATGGCCAATGACCTGGTGCTTATCCTGCTTTGGATCCTAGCCTGTATGGAGGATATTTCCTATCTGCCGGTGGTGGCAAACTTCGCGGTGTTTCTTGCCAACGATTTCTACGGCTTCCTTAACTGGCAGCGCATGAAGCGGCGCCAGTTGTCCTCGGACTAGCCCGCCACACAAACCGCCCAAGGCCGAACCGCCTAGAGCAAAATCACCCAGGGCAAAACCACCCAAGACCTACTTGAGCAGCATGGCATCCCCGAAGCTGAAGAACCGATACTCCTGCGCTACCGCGTGCCGGTACGCCGCCATGACCTTCTCCCGGTCACTAAAGGCACTCACCAGCATCAGTAGGGTAGACCGGGGCACATGGAAGTTGGTAATCAGGGCATCAACCACCCCAAACTCGTACCCGGGAAGGATATAGAGGCTGGTTGCCTCCCTATCCCGAGGACGCAGGCAGCCCGCCTGCCTGTCAAAGGCGCTCTCAAGGGACCTTACCGACGTGGTACCAACCGCCACTACTTTATTGCCCCGGTCGTGAGCGGCATTGCAGGCATCGATGGTCTGCTGGCTTACGGTGTAGTACTCGGTATGGATGATGTGCTCGGCGGGGTCCTCCTCATCCACGATGCGGAAGGTATCCAGCCCCACTTCCAGCTCAACGGTGCACCACTGCACGCCCTTCGCCTTGCACTGCTCAATCAGCTCAGGGGTGAAATGCAGCCCCGCAGTTGGCGCCGCCGCGGAGGTCTCCGCCTTCGCGTATACCGTCTGATACATCTCCTCGTCTCCCACATAGCCCTTGATATAGGGAGGCAGAGGGGTGTGACCCACCGCATGCAGGGCCTCATCAAGACTGGGAAGGTCCGTGGTCAGTCGAGCAATCCGCTCACCTCGTCCCTGGTTGGCTCCCCAGTCCACAATCTCGGCGCTTAACGCCACGTTGCCCTCGGCGTCGCAGAAGTCCACCGCCGCTCCGGTTCCAGGCTTCAGGCGCTTGCCAGGCTTGACCAGCACCTCCCAAATGGCCTTATTGCTGGTCTTCGGCTCCAGGTCAAAGCGCTCCCGCAGCAAGAACACCTCCGCCGCGCCGCCAGTGCCCCGCTTTGCGCCGAGCAGTCGGGCAGGCATGACCCGGGTCTCGTTTGCCACCAGCACATCACCGGGCTCCAGATAGTCGATGATGTCCCGAAACACCCTATCCTCCACCTGGCCCGTTTCCCGGTCCATAACCAGAAGCTTGCACTGGTCCCTGATGGGGGCAGGGGCCTGGGCAATGCGCTCCTCGGGAAGCTGATAATCAAAATCGTCGGTTCTCATGGGGTGTCCTTAACTCATGGATGATTGGATGATGTCAGAATCGTGCTCAATGCGTGCTAGAAATCCTGATCTGTGCGCTGGGCCTGCTTGTATGCCTTCAAGGCGGCGCGCTGGGCAGCACGCTTCGCCTGGTATGCAGCCTTCTGCCTGGCCGCTTCGGCTCGCTGCTCCTGGGCAATCTTGTCTTGATCGGCCCTCAACGCCGCCGCACGCTCCTTTTGCTCCTTGCGCTGCTGGGCACGCTCCTGCCTCTCGCGCCTGGCCTCCGCATCCGACAGGGAGCATCCGCAGTAGTTCTGCCGATACATCCCCATTGCCCGGCTGAGCTTTGTCGCCTGGGGGTAGTAGGGGGTGAAATCCCGAAACACCGCCGTGAGGCCCCAGGGTTGGCAAGCCCGATTCAGTTCCTCCTCGATGACGGGGATGTACTGGTAGGGGCTCACGTCAAGGGTGGTGGACAGTCCTTCAAAGCCATGGGTTGCGGCGAAGCGTGCTGCCTCCTCAAGGCGCAGCCGATAGCACTGTCGGCACCGTTGCTGCCGGGTTTCTGGATTATCCCCAAACACCCCGGCCACCCGCGCCCAAGACTGGGGGTCGTAGATGCCCTCCACCAGTTCGATGCCTTGGGATTGACAGTAATCCACCAGCACCGCAAGGCGCTTATCGTACTCGGAGCGAGGATGGATGTTTGAATTGTTGTAGGAGACCGTGATGTCATGGCCCTCCTGCGCAAGGATCCTCAGCGGTTCAAGGGTGCACGGAGCGCAGCAGGCGTGTAACAGCAGTTTCACGATTCTCCCCCTTATCCGCTTAATTCATGATTCCCGCAACAACTGGCCTATACTAGCACGTTATAACCTGAGCTTCCCCATTTCCAGAAAGGCACGACATGACGCATACGGCAAACCCCCTCTACAACCAGGACACCAGTTGCGTGATGGAGGCGGACGGCGCGGCCTGCACCCAGGCGGACAGAGGCTACGCCATGGTCTTTTTCGACCTAGACGGCACCCTGCTTTCCATGGACACCTCGGATTTCATGCACCATTACATGGGCAAACTCATGCGCCATTGCGCAGGATGCGGGTTTGACCCCCAACTGACCCAGCAGGCCCTCATGGCAGGCATCTCCGCCATGGCAAAGGACGACACCCCTGCCACCAACGACCAGGTGTTCTGGGCGGCATTCAACGCAGCCATGGGGCTTGACTCCAACTCCGATGCCTATCAGCGGATTCAGGACATGTTCCTGTCCTTCTACGCCACCGAGTTTCTCACCATTGGCCAGCTTTCCGAGGTCAACCCCCATATCGTGAAGGCAGTTGAGACTATCAAGGGCAAAGGGTACCGCATGGCCGTTGCCACCATGCCCATGTTTCCCCTTGATGCCGTACACGCCCGCGTCCGCTGGGCAGGACTTGACCCTGAAGATTTCGAATTCATCACCCACTACGAGTCAAGCGCCTCGGTCAAACCAAAGCTCTCCTTCTATCAGGAATGCCTGGATAAGGCGGGCGTTTCACCTGATGAGGCCCTGATGGTGGGCAACAACTCCCGGGAAGACGGTGCCGCCACCCAGCTTGGGATTGACCTGTACCTGATCACAGACCACCTGATCAGGCAGGAAGGGGGCGTGAAGCTCTCCTCGGTCAAGCATGGAACCTCGGCGGACTTTGTCACCTTTGCCCAAAGCCTCCCTGCGCTCAATTAGGGGCCACACTCAAATAGGGACCGCATTGAACTAGGAACCACGCTCAATTAGGAAACAAGAAGCCCGCATCCAGACCACCTGGGTGCGGGCAGGTTTAACCGTTCTGTGCGTCAGATGCCTCTATGATGGCGAAGCGTCCAGACAAGAACCGAGCACTACAGCTTTACTACGTTGCTGGCCTGCTTCTTGCCGTTTTGACCCTCGGTCACCTCAAAGGAAACCTTCTGGCCCTCATCAAGAGTGCGATACCCGTCCATCTTGATCTCGGAGAAGTGGACGAACAGATCGTCCCCGCCCTCCTGAGAAATGAACCCGTACCCTTTCTCGGCGTTAAACCATTTCACAGTACCTACAGCCATCACTGGCCCCCTCTCATCCTCCCACCCATGGAGGCATACAGCCGGACAATCCGGCAACTCCCGAGGGTCTATCTCTCCCCGGGTAACGCACGGGCCAATGTGAAGAAAGTTGGTGTAGAGCAAGATTGAATTGCGCTTTTGTACCTCCCGCACAAATCACCCACGATGTGCTTATACGCTTTTTGATCCCACTAATCAATAACGCAAATAGTAAATTAGTCTAATTTTTTCAATAATGCCTGATGGAGATTGAAGTCAGCCCAGTTCATTAACGAGAAAAACTATTCACTGTCCCAAAACTCGCACACCTCAGACCTGGAAGGCTACCCCTCCTGCAAAGACAGAGCCAGCTGCTCAAGCTCCTCAGCCGTGGGCACATAGGAGGGGTCAAAGGGCTCCATCCCGTACTCACTCATGAGACATTCCGCCTGCCGCAACCGTAGATCCCCCGTATCTTCATCCCCCGCCTGGCGCAGGTACCAGGCCTGCAAGACAAGGGTTCTGGCAACGTATTCCACCACCCGAGGGTCAACTCCCGATACCGACATCACCATTGAGAAGCTATCCGGGTTCAAGGTCAGCAAGGTGCTCATGTCAAGATCCAGCGCATCCGAGAGTATCTCTTCAAGATCATCGGAGGCCCGAGCGGGGGTCTTGACCTGGTGGATGAGGTTGCGCTGCATGCCCGCAATGAGCATGCCAATCAGGCGCATCAGATAGTCCTGCTGCAGCACTTACGCCTCCGTTCCGGGCCTGCGCACTCCAAGGTGCTCGAATGCTCTATCAGTGGCAACCCTGCCCTTTGGTGTGCGCATAATCAACCCCTGTTGGATCAAGAAGGGCTCATACACATCCTCAACGGTATCGGGATCCTCAGACAGGGCGGAAGAAAGGGTGGTAAGACCCACCGGCCTGCCCGAGAAGCTGACGCAGAGCAACTCAAGGATGCGGTTATCCAAATTATCAAGACCCAGGGAGTCCACCTCAAAAAAGCTCAATGCAGCGGCGGCGGTGTCCTCATCAATACGATGCTTGCCAAGCACCTGAGCCCAGTCCCGCACCCGCTTGAGCAGCCTGTTGGCAAGACGGGGCGTTCCTCTGCTGCGGCGGGCAATCTCAAGGGCCCCCTCCTGGTCAATCAGGACATCTAGGATTCCTGCAGATCTGATCACGATATCCGCAAGCTCCTCAGGCGTGTAATAGTCCAGCCGAAACACGATGCCAAACCTATCCCGCAACGGTCCGGTAAGCAGACCGGTGCGGGTTGTTGCGCCAATCAGGGTGAAATGGGGCAGGTCAAGACGGATGGAGCGGGCTGCCGGGCCCTTGCCCACCACGATGTCCAAGACACAATCCTCAAGGGCGGGATAGAGCACCTCTTCCACCTGCCGATTCAGGCGGTGGATCTCATCGATAAAGAGCACGTCCCCTTCTTCAAGGTTGGTGAGAATGGCCGCAAGATCTCCCGGCCGAGCAATTGCCGGACCCGACGTGGTTTTGATGCTTGCCCCCAACTCATTTGCGACCACCTGGGCTAGCGTGGTCTTTCCTAGGCCCGGAGGCCCGCTGAACAACACGTGATCCATACATTCCCCGCGCTGTTTGGCGGCCTGAATGAGGATGGATAGGGACTCCTTCACCCGAGTCTGACCAAGGTAATCCCCCAGAAACTTTGGGCGGAGTGACCTGTCAAGCACCAGGTCATCCTCCACCAACTCAGGGGTGACCGATCTTGTACGGCCCGTGCCTGCAACCGCCGATCCAGCGCCGGACTCATACACCAGCCCCTCTATACCCAAAATGTCTGCCATACCCACTCCGAACTATCGCCTACAGCGCCGATGATCCCAGACGTTTCAGTGCGTATTGTAGCAATGCGCCTTCCGTGGTGGCCGTTTCCGGAGCACCCTTCAGGGCCAGTTGGGCCTCTGCAGAGGTGAACCCCATAGACAGCAGGGCCTCCTGAGCCGAAGCCACCAGTGCCGCCGCCTGGTTGCCCGATGAGGCAAACAGATCCGCCTGCCCAGACGCCGAGGCATCAATGCTGCCCTTCAGTTCAAGAATGATGCGCTGGGCCGTTTTCTTCCCCACTCCGGGAATAGTGGCTATCGATTTATCATCCTGAGCAGCAATGGCCGACACTAGGCTTTCTGGAGAAAAGGTGCTCAGGGCGGACATTGCCGCCTTAGGTCCGACACCGGAAACCCCAATGAGCCGAGTAAACATGACCCGGGCATCCTGGGAAAGAAACCCATAGAGTTGCATGGCGTCCTCACGGACGGACATGTGGGTGAGTACCGTATACTCCTCCCCACATTGCATCCTGCCCCTATCCGTGACGCACATGAACACCTCAAAGCCCACGCCCTGCACGTCAAGGTAGACACTTTCCGTGCCAAACCCTGCGCAGGTTCCTCTCAGGAAGGTTATCATCCCCTCTTCCCTTCTCTTACCGCCCCGAACACCAAACGCGTTGCACGATTCGCTCCACAATCGACCCCCCGTCAGTAGGCCCAAACTAGAGCCTAGCGTCTGCCCAGTCTGGGCCATGGGTCACATAGGTAATTGCCGCAGCAAGGGCATCCGCCGCATGATCAGGCGATGGGACCTGAGGAAGACCCAAGATTTGCTGGACCATGTACTGCACCTGATATTTGTCTGCGGTGCCCTCTCCCACTACGGCAAGCTTGATTTTTGACGGAGCAAACTCCGCAACCCTCAGACCGCCTTCCGCGGCAGCCACCAGGACTGCACCCCGGGCCTGCCCAGTGGGAAGAGCGGATTGGGTGTTTGCCCCAAAGTAAATCTTCTCAATGCCCAGACAGGTGGGGCCGTAGCGTTTTACCACCATGCTGATCTGGTCATGGAGCTTGAGCAGCCTGTACGCCAGGTCTTGGTCCTTGGAGGTGGATACGCAGCCGTATGCAAGGCAGCTTAGCCGAGGACCCTGTTGGCGGATAACCCCCCAGCCTGTGTTTTGTAGGCCCGGGTCAATGCCAAGAATGACCCGATCCGATACCGGCATGATTCACACCCCCTTGCACCCTCAGGCACCCGCGTGATTCTCACGCAGACTCATCTACAAACGTTTGTTCGCAATGATAGCACAGATGTTCGCATGTCCAGGGGACAGACTCAATTTGCGAAAAAATGCCTATTCCCGGGTCCTGCCCACTGGGGTGACCGCGGCGGACTCTCCAGGTGCCGTACCCTTGATAAATTCGTTACCCGCGGGAATGGCGCATCGGACAGCAACAATGCGTTCCTTGAGATTGGCATCAGGGTCAGACACAGGCTCACGCAGGGCTTCTCCCCTAAACGTCCTGGTCATGTTAATGAGCACCGCTCCCACAAAGAAGGGCATCCAAAACACCAAGGCCCGATAGCACAGCACCGCCGCCATACCGCGGCCCATAAGCACCCCGTAGGCGCCAAAGAGCGCAACCACCGCGGCCTCCACAAAGCCAACGCCCTGGGGCACGGGAGTCACCATGGCAACCAAGGTTGCCACCACATATCCGCACACCAGCACCAGAGGATCCTCAATGCCAAACGCCACTCCGCACAGGACAAACGCGGTCAGTTCAAAGGCGCTGGCCACCACCGAGCACGCAAAGGCCGCAATCGCTGGCCATGGATTATGTCGAACAATCCTGCCCGCATCAACAAAGGACTCCACCACGCCTCGGGCCCAAGGCTGCAGAGGATTGCGGCGTATTGCCACCAGCAGCCGATTGACGGCCCTCTCCACAGGAGTCAAAAGTCGCACCACAGCCTCCGGCTTTTTGCAGGCCAGGTACAAAATCATCACCATCACCAGGATGATGCATGCCACCACAGCCCCCATCAGGGCCCATTGAGGTGAGAGCCTGCCGGTGAATTGAAGGTTGGCAAACCCCAGCAGCATAATGACCAGGAATCCCGTATCCACGGTAATCTGCATCAGCAGAGAGGCCGATGTGGCCTTTCCCACAGGAATCCCCCTGCGTCGGGCGTCGTCTACCACCAGCGTAGCACCGGCAATATTCAGCGAGGGTGCCACCGTGTTCATAAAGAAGGAGCCGAACACCAGCGGCAGGGCGTTGCGAGCGCGCATGCGCTCACCCACCGCTTTAAAGCAGAAATGGTACGCCCAGCTTTGAGCCAGATATTTACCCAGTTGAGAGACTACCGCCGCTAGCAGGGGCGCCGTAAGTGCGCCAGCCGCAACAAGGCGCAAATCCGCCAGCTGGTCTCCCCGCGCAAGCAGCACGCACAGGACCACGATGATCACAATGCCCAGTAATATGTAACGCAGACTGTGCTTCACAGATGTCCTTGAAAAACTAAGCGCGCCGCACAGGACGCTTCGACAGGAAATGCATGGGGCGAGCCCCAATAACGCACTGGACAAACCCCGAAGGCATGCTCGACAAACTCTAGCGATACCAGGCGAAACGGTCAAAGCCTGGGGTGGTTTCGTTATTGCAACGTGAACAAAAAGACCCGACCGCAGTGCGGCCGGGCCCAAAAGCGACACTCAGTAAGGCTTACTCCTCTTCCAGAGCAGCCACGATTTCGTCAGTCATCTCCATAGTGTGGTACACGTTCTGCAGGTCCTCAAGCTCCTCAAGGCGATCGAACAGACGCATGACCTTAGCGGCATCAGAAACAGACACCTGGGTGTAGGTGGAGGGGACGCGAGTCAGTTCTGCACCCTTAACCTCGATGCCCTGAGCCTCAAGACCAGCAACCACGGACATGAGCTCGGAGGGATCGGTGTAGACCAGCCACTGCTCGTCGTCATCCTCATAATCCAGACCGCCGGCCTCAGCCACCTGCATCATGAACTCATCCTCATCCACGGCGTTGAGTTTGTCAGCAACCTTCTTCTCCTCAGAGGGGATGATCTTCTCGACCATGATCTGGCCTTTACGCTCAAACTGGAAGGCCACGCAGCCGGGGGTGCCCAGGCTTCCTCCGGCATGACGGAAGGCGGCAGCAACGTCAGCGGCGGTGCGATTGCGGTTGTCAGTCAGGGCCTCACAGTAGAAGGCGACGCCTGCAGGACCGTATCCTTCATAGGTCAGGGTCTCGTAGTTGGCGGCATCCTTACCGGTTCCAAACGCCTTGTCAATGGCGGTCTTGATCTTGTCCTTGGGCAGGGAGTAGCCCTTTGCCTTCTCAATTGCGGCGGCAAGGGAGGCGTTGTTCTCGGGGTTGGGGTCTCCACCCTCCTTAGCCGCAACGGTGATGTTACGGGAAAGCTTGCTGAACAGGGCGGAACGCTTGGCGTCCTGAGCAGCCTTACGATGCTTGGTGGTGGCCCACTTTGAATGTCCGGACATGTTTGCCTCTTTCTTGACCAACGCGCCACGAGTGCCAGCGCGCATGCGTACGAAAAATACTGACGCGTTAGTATATCCATACCTGCTGCCTGGGTAAAGAACAAGAACGACACCACCACGGGACTACCACGTAATCCCGCCAGATGGCACCAGGTGTTCCCTACCCTTCGGTAAACTGGGAGTTGTAGAGCTGGGCGTACAATCCGCCTTGGGAAAGAAGTTGAGCATGGGTGCCCTGCTCAACAATGTCGCCCTTGTCCATCACAAGAATCAAGTCCGCATTGCGTATGGTAGAAAGCCGATGGGCGATCACGAAGGACGTCCTGCCCCGCATCAGGTTATCCATGCCCCGCTGAATTCGCTCCTCGGTCCGAGTGTCAACAGAAGAGGTGGCCTCATCAAGAATGAGCATCCTGCGATCGGATAGAAACGCCCGGGCAATGGTAATCAGCTGGCGCTGGCCCTGACTGATGTTGGTGGCATCCTCGCTGATGACAAAGTCATAACCCCCGGGCAGCGTGGTGATGAAGCGATGGGCGCAGGCCTTACGTGCCGCTTCCCGTACCTCCTCGTCAGTGGCCTGGGAGTTTCCGTATCGGATATTGTCAGCAACGGTGCCGTTGAACAGCCAGGTCTCCTGAAGGACCATGGCAAACAGGCTGCGCACGTCCTCCCTGAACATATCCTTGATGCTTACTCCCCCGATGCGGATATCTCCCGAATCCATCTCATAGAACCGCATGAGCAGCTTGACCATGGTGGTCTTTCCCGCACCGGTGTGCCCCACAATGGCGACGGTCTGCCCCTGGTCCACCTGCGCGGAGAAGTCCTTGATCACCGGACTCTGGGGATCATAGCCGAAGCGCACGTGGTCAAACTCCACTGTGCATGCCAGCTCTTGGGACGCGGGCCCCTTGGGCCCTTGGTCCCTCAGACCAGCCTCGGGCTCAAGCTCAGGTTCCTCCAGGAACTCAAAGATGCGTTCTGCGGCTGCAGCCAACTGCTGCAAAACGTTGGACACCTGGGCAAGTTGGGTTACCGGCTGGGTGAAGTTCTTCACGTACTGAATAAACGCCTGGATGTCTCCTACGGTGATAACACCCCTAAAAGCAAACATCGCCCCAAGCACCGCTACCGCCACATAGCCCAGGTTGCCCACGAAGCCCATCAAAGGCTGCATAAGCCCAGAGAAGAACTGGGATTTCCACGCGGATTCGTAGAGCTTGTCATTGGTGGCTTTGAACGCTTCGACAGCACTATCCTCACGACAGAAGGCCTTTACCACCACGTGGCCCGAAAAGGTCTCCTCCACCTGGCCGTTAATCCGGCCAAGGAGGGATTGCTGGGCGTAGAAGTACTTCTGGGAGTGCTTCACGATTATCGCCACCAGAATCAGAGACACAGGCACCATCAGCAGAGCCACTAATGTCATGACCCAGTTGATGGAAAACATCATAATCACCACGCCGATGATGGTGGTCAGGCTGGTGATCAGCTGGGTAATGCCTTGGTTGAGGCTCTGGCCAAGGGTGTCCACATCGTTGGTAATACGGGAGAGGACATCTCCGGTGGATGTTTTGTCAAAGTATCCAAAGGGCAGCCTATTGATCTTTGCGTCGATGGATTTGCGCAGGTCAAAACAGGTCTTCTGAGAAACGTAGCTCATAATCCACCCTTGGACCCACGAACAGCCCGCGCTGAGCAGGTACAGACCAAGGGTGGCCAGAAGAATGGACCCGATAAGGGAGAAATCAATGCCGCCGGTGCCCTGCACCTTGGCCACCAAGCCGTTGAACAGTTGCGTGGTTGCCTCGGAGAGGACCTTCGGACCGATGATGTTGAAGATGGTAGAACCCACCGCGAAGACCATCACCACAACCAGCAGGGCCTTGAACCTGCCCATAAAAGACAAGGCCTTCTTGATGGACCCCCCGAAATCTCGAGGTTTCTCTGTGGGCAGCATAGGGCCGCGGCCCATAGGACCATGGCGACGAGGGCCGGCGGCGCGTTCATGGGAAACAGAGCCCTGGGTCACCCCACCAAGGGAGGCGTTGCTGCTAACGGCAGTCTTGCGTCCACTCATGCCTGACCACCCCCTTGGGAAAGCTCCTCCTCCGTGAGTTGGGAGCAGGCAATCTCGCGATACTCGGGACAGGACTCCATCAGTTGTCGATGGGTGCCCTGTCCGACCACCCTTCCCTCATCAAGAACCACGATCTCATCCGCATTCATGACCGTTGCGATGCGCTGGGCCACAATCACCCGCGTGGTATGGGCGCAATACTTCTCAAGGGCCTGACGCAGCGCCGCATCCGTCTTGTAATCAAGGGCGGAGAAGGAATCGTCAAACAGGATCACCCGAGCGTCCTTTGCCAACGCGCGAGCAATGGCAAGCCTCTGACGCTGACCACCGGATACGTTGGTGCCACCCTGAGAGAGCTCAAACTGGGTTCCCCCATCAAACTCCGAGACAAATCCCTCTGCCTGGGCCACCTGAAGGGCCTGGTAAATACGGGAAGGATCCATGCCCGGATCCGAGAAGGACACGTTGTCCGCCACGGTGCCCGAGAAGAGAAACGCGGTCTGGGGCACATAGGATATCTGCTGGCGAAGCTGAGTCTGGCTGAGGGTGCGGATATCCCTCCCATCAAGAAGAACCCGACCGGAGGTGGGATCATAAAACCGCTCCATCAATTTGAGCACGGTGGATTTCCCCGAGCCCGTAGGTCCGATGATGGCAAGGGTGGTTCCGGGCCGAGCCGTGAAGGAGACGTCTTCAAGGACGTTCTCGCTGGTATTGTCATAGGCGAAACACACCTGGTCAAACCTGATTTCCGCCCCCTGACGGGTTGCTTGCGGCGAAGCATCCTGCCCTTGAGGGGTTGCTTGCGGCGAAGCGTCCTGCTCCACAACCGGGTCTTTAATGGAGGGCTCGCAGGAGAGAACCTCATCAATACGGGCAGCAGCAACATCTGCCCGAGGCAGCATCATAGAAATCATGGCCAGGACCAAGAAACCCATGATAATCACCATGGCATAGGTGATAAAGGCAATCAGATCTCCCGTCTGCATGGACCCCTGATCCACCGCAACGCCGCCGAACCACACAATGGCCACCGTGGCCAGGTTCATAATCAGCATCATGGTGGGCATCAAAAAGGTCATGACCCGATTGGTGAACAACTGGGTTTTCATCAGCGCTCCGGACGCTTCGTCAAAGCGGTCCTCTTCTCGGGACTCCTGGCCAAAAGCCCTGATTACGGCCATACCAGTCAGCTGCTCACGAGAAACCAGATTCACCCGGTCCACCAACTGTTGCATGATGCGGAACTTGGGCATGGCAATCTTAAAGAGCACCCCTACCACCACAAGCACCGCAGCAATGGCAACAAGGATGATCCAGCCCAAGGAGGGGCTGGTGACCATGACCATGACCACACCGCCGGCGGCTAAGATGGGCGCGTAGAACACCATGCGCATCAGCATGATGGAGACGTTCTGGATAAGCTGGATATCATTGGTGCCCCGGGTGATAAGCGAGGCGGCGGAAAACCGGCCCACCTCCGCCTCGGAGAACTGTACCACCTTGGTGAATAGGCGATTGCGCAGGTCACGCCCGATGGCAGCGCCAGTGCGGGAGGAGATGAAACCAACAAGCACGTTTACCGCCAGGCCGAATCCAGCAAGGACCAGCATGAGGGCGCCCTGCTCGATCAGATAGGACATTTGCATGTCCCACATTTCATATCCCAGGTTCTGGTACTCCTGGATTGCCGCGGCGATTGCCTGCTGAGCGATGATGGCGTCCGTGGCCCCAAGCTGGGCCTGGGGGTTGAAGGCGTAAATCATGGGCACGGCCATGATGTCATTGAGCCGGGAGCGGTTATCAAAACCAGTCTGATTGAGCAGGTATGTCTGACCCTGAGCGTCATAGCAGGATTGGAAGAACTGGGCATCTTCAGGCGAGAGTTGGCTGGCCACAGACTGGTAGGTCTGGGGGGAAAGCTCCGTCACCGAAGGGTCGCTTACGCCGGACTGCTGGATTCCCACATCAACGATATCGGAGTTGATGGTGGGAAGGGCCAGGTCAACCGCGGCAAGAACGACAAGCAGCACCGTTACGAGGGCAAGAGCCGCCTTGTGCTGAAATAAATACTTTATGACACGCACGCTGCAACCACCACGCTTTATACTCGTCTCAATAATCGGAGAGATTGTACGCGGGACCCCTCTGGTGGCTGTACCATGCATGGGATTGACACGGTTTTGTTTCAATAATCCACAGCACGATTTCGCCGCAGGAGGGGGGCGCGCTGCAGCCTAGGGCCGCGCAGGCGCGATTGCTGGCTGAGACGCAAAACGGGCCGCGCCCTTCGACGCGGCCCCATGTTGATGATGTTCAGAATGGAGATGGCGAAGCGCTCCAGGCAGGACGCTTCGACGTTTTCCTAGCTCAGGGCACCACCGCAATACTCGCAAGTATTGCCCGCAGCAGGAGTGGTGGTAGCACCGCACCAGGGGCAGGTGGTGGCAACCTTAGGAGCGTTCTCCTGCTCAATCTGGTCGCGAACCTGCTGACGGAAGTCCATGAGGGTGGTCTTGATCTCCTCGGCCATGGCCGTGTAACGCTGCTGATTCACGCGATCGTTAGAAGGCACCCGGGAGTCGCTCAACTGAAAACGCATCCGGTCAAAATAGGGGTTGTTCACGTAGATGTTCAGGTAATAGTTGTAATAGAGGTTGTAGCGGGGCGGAATGAAGCTGACCTCTTCGCCCTCGGCGTTCCTGTACATGACCTCTTCCCGGTCCTCATCCACCTCAAGCTCGCAGCCAGTGCAATCAGCAAAGTTGAGCACGTCGGGATTGGCCTCGCGAAGGTTACGGGCGCTGGTGACCATGAAGCGCTGATTGTCCTCGTCGAACAGGACGCGGGTGCCTGTTCCAAGGGTACGGGTGACGGTAAAGGATTCCACCAGTTCCTGGTTTGCCTCGCGATACGCCAGCTGACCGCGGATGTCGTCAACGGTGGAACGGCGGCGGTCGCTAAACCAGGGAGAGAGCTTCTTGGCGCACTCCTTGCACAGGTTGCCGTCCTCAAGCTTGCGATTTCCCAGCAGGCCGATTTTCTCACCGCAAATGTCGCAGTACTTCTTGTCGAAAAGTCCCATGGTGCCTCTCTTTCTGTGTTACATATGGGCATATGCACAGGGGCGGTTCACACCCCAAGACTAGGTGGATGCGCCCCCCGCAAACACAGGGCGCGCATCCCGTTACGGACGATTGCTACTTGATGTCCTCGTCACCAAAGGGGTCCCCGCACTCAGGGCAGAACCTGGGGGGCTTGGTGGGGTCGGCAGGCTCCCAGCCGCACTTGTCGCACTTATACTGGGGCACGCCGGCAGGCTTGGGAGAACCGCACTCGGAACAGAATCGGCCCTTGTTAACATTCCCGCAAGAGCAGGTCCAGCCGGCAGCCTCAGCAGGTTTGGGGGATCCGCACTCAGGACAGAACTTGCCGGTTGCCATATTGCCGCAGGAACACTTCCAGGCTCCTGCTGCGGGCGCGGGTGCGGGAGCAGGTGCGGCAGCGGGCTTCGCGGCACCGAATCCGCCATCGGCCGCCATGCCGTACTGGTTCTGCATGGGGGCCGCAGCAGGGGCGGGCTGGCTGAACGCCGCAGCCTGCTGGCCGCCGAACATGTTGGCCATACCCATGCCCACAAACCCGTTCATAGCACCAGCCTCGTTGCCGGCAGCGGTCTGCATGGCGGCAGCAGAGGCGCCTGCCATGTGTGCCATGCGCATGTTGGGATCGCGGAGAGTGGCGTTGCGCTGCAGCTCCTTGATCATCTTCTCATCCTCTTCCGGCGCCTTCACGGAAGAGATGCCGAAGGCCACGATCTCGATACCGCGCAGGTCGCGCCAGCGGCCGGAGAGTTCCTCATTGAGGAACGTGGCCAGCTTATCAGTATGGGCAGGCAGGGCGGAGTAGCGCACGCCCATCTCGGAAATGCGAGCGAAGGCGGGCTGCAGAGCGGTGAGCAGCTCGGTCTTGAGCTGGGAGTCAATCTGATCGCGGGTGTAGGTGGAGGTCACGTTTCCGCATACGTTGGTGTAGAACAGAATGGGATTGGAGATGCGGTAGCTGTACTCGCCGAAGCAACGGACGGAGATGTCGATATCCAGCCCGATGTTCTGGTCAACCACGCGGAAGGGCACAGGAGCGGCGGTGCCGTACTTGTTGCCGATGATCTCCTTGATATTAAAGTAGTAGATGCGCTGATCTTTGGGGGCCTCGCCGCCGTAGGTGAAACGGGTAACCATGTTCTTCAGCACAGCCAGGGCGCTTTCGCCAAGGTTTCCGGCAAACACGGAAGGCTCGGTGGAAGCATCGTAGGTGTACTCACCGGGCTCGGAGCAGACCTCAACCACGCGACCCTGATCCACAATGATCATGCACTGGCCGTCTGCCACCACGATCATGGAACCAGTGGTAATGATGTTGTCCCCACCCTTGGTATTGGTGGAGCGCCCAGAGGCGCGATGCTGGCCCTTTGCCACAAGGACGTCAACCGGCAGCGCCTCACAGTAGAAGTACTCTTTCCATTGGTCGGCGAGCACGCCGCCTGCAGATCCCAGTGCCGCAGCAACAAGTCCCATAGTCTGCTTCCTTTCTCATGTTTCTACATGGAGCCCGGTTGGCCCTTTGAACAGGCCACATTGATGCTTCCATCATTGATTGAGCATCTAAGCACATTGCCGGCCCATAAGGCGCGCACGCAAGGCAGCCTGAATCTTTGGTCATTATAACGAAACGCGAAATGCGCAAAAATCACCAATAATCGTGTTTCCAATCCAACTAACCTCTAATAGGATGTGTGCAACGGTGGCGCTACACCGCGCCCATATAAGGCTGCGCCTAGCAAGGCGTCGCATGCAACAGAAAGGAACTGGCATGAAGAAACTGGCAATTGCGATCTGCACCCTGGCAGTGGCCCTGTGTGCTCTGACGGCATGCGGCGGAGGAGCCGAGAGCCCCTATGCGGGAACCTGGAAGCTTGACGGGTTTGCCATGGAGGGACTTGAGATGACCCTCGAGGATCTGGAGATGTCCGCCGATGACGCCGTTATCGTCATCAACTCCGACGGCACTGCAGAGATGACCATGGACGGAGACACCTACCCCCTGACCTGGACTGAAGCTGACGGAATCCTCTCCTTTACCGACGGCACCGACACCCTTAATGCCACCATCCTTGACGACGGCAGGCTTTCTATAGATATCGAGGGCTTGGCCATGCTCTTTGCCAAAGCGTAACGTGGATAACGCCTAGGGTTTCCAAGACGTAGCCACACGCACGCTCGGCCTGCACAAGCCCGCTTCATGAGCACCTGCTTCGTGCAAGCACACTTCGTTACAATCCTGCGTTTCACGCACTCATCCGGCCTGGTTCGCTAGTATCCGCGAATAACCAGGCCGGATTTTCTTCCCTCCACTGCCAGGCTCGTGCGAGACTCCAGCCCTGTCTTCTCCATCAGATGCCGAATATGGCTGCGCACGGTCCATACGGACATGTTCAGTCGCTGGGCGATCTCCACGTCGGAATCCCCGCTGGTCAGTTCCCTGAGCACCTCAAGCTCCCGACTGGTGAAGTTTGAGCTGAGGGCCTGGCCGATGCGCAGCTGCGGGGTGGAATCGGGATAGACCCGCTCCCCCGCCATAGTGCGGTCCATCACGTCAAGCAGCTGAGCCCGAGCGTCACTCTTATACCAGAAACTGTCCACGCCGGCCTCCCGGGCCCGAGAGACAAAGGAGAACTCGGGCATGGAGGTCATGACGATCACCTTTATCCAGGGATATTTGGCCTTGATGCGCGCCGCCGCCTCAAGCCCGCTTTCCCCAAAGGCCGTAAGCACGTCCATGAGCACCAGGTCAACCTTGGAAGTGGCGCAGTACACCTCCGCCATGGCCGCGGAATCGATGGAATACGCCATGGCATAGTCGTCGCTGCCCTCGACGATGATCTCGAGGAGTTGCCGCTCCATGATCTGGTCTTCCACCACCATCACGTTGACCATTACGGTCTCCTTTCGGCTTCTGGCGAAGCGTCCCGTCCCATGGGGTCATCAAGCACCTCAGAAGGATCCTTCCCCAGGCCGTCGCTTCGAACGACTTTGACCCGCAGCTCCAATCTGGGATTCATGACCAGTTCCATCACGCCACCGGACGCTTCGACGCGATTACGAAGATTGCTCAAGCCCCCGCCTTCCACCACGGGATCTTGCGGAGGAGCCCCGTTGCTCGCGATTGTCAAATCATACCAGTCGGGCTCGGCGGTCAGGCTCACGTAAAGGACATCCGCCCCGGCGTGGCGCACCGCGTTGACCATGCCCTCGCGGACCGCCGCGTGGATAATGCGGATTGCGGGGTCGTCATCAAGAGGCAGCGCGCCACTGACCTGCACGTCAATGCCGATCGCCCGCCCGGCTTTCACGATAGCCTCCGCGGGATCCGGCTTCTTGCGAGGCACGATTTGCTGACGTAGCAGGGCCGCGGCACTTCGCCAGGAGTCCACGATTCCCTGATACTCCCCCACCCCGCCGGCGGCTAGGAATCGCTTGGTGGCGGCGAGGGTCTGGCCGATCTCGTCATGGATGCGCGCCTTGGTCTCAAGGATTTCCTCCTGCCTGACCAGGGAATTCACCTCTTTGTTATAGGTGAGCAGACGTTTATTGGCCTCAGAGAGCTGCTGGTTTTCCCGCTCAAGTTCTTGGCTCACCAGGTACCGTGACGTCATATCCGTTGCCTCGATCATCCAAATCCGCTGGTCGGAGAGGGTGATAAGCGAGCGAGAAAAAGTCCAGACGCTGCCGTTCTCAAGCACCACGGTGGGCTGGGAGGCCTGGGCCATACGCATGCCTCGCAGCAACGGAAGCGGTTCCGTGCCTACGGAATCCGTGCTGGGGAGTTCCTCCAGATAGGAGGGGTCAACCTGGGCCCAGAACCGCACGCCGTTGATAAGGGTTTCCCCTGTCAAGCTCAGGCTCAAATCACGCATGACGGAGTTGACCAGGATGACTATCCCGTTTTCCTGGTAAAAGCACAGCCCCTGCTGGATGTAATCTATGCCGAAATGAACTGCCCGCGCCACAGCCGACTGGCGAAATGGGCTGCAGCTTAGCAGTTTGCGTTTGACGCGCTCCCCGCGGGCTTCCCCCAGCATCCCACGGCCGCCCTTTGGCACCTTGGATTTAGCGTTCACAGCCATCACCCACCTGTACTGAAACGCTGCGCGTACACAAGCCACCACCTTCGGGAGGATCCAGCTCCACGGTCAGCTTAAGCTCCCCGAAGGATTCCGTCACGCTCACCTGCGCATCAACCGAGATCAGACCCTTGAAGTTGGCTTCGATCGCCTTCTGGAACTGATCGTACAAATCGATGCAGACAGACACCGCCACCATCTGGGACGCTTCGTCATGATAATCAGAGGCAACAGGAGCGGGTCCAACAGGCGCAGGCCCAACGGGCGCGGGCCCAACGGGCGCGGGCCCAACGTATGCTACGCAATAGGAGGTCCGCACGCCGCATATCCGCAGAGCCTCGGCAGACTCCCGAAAACAGTACGCCAGCTCCTGGACGTTGAGGGCATTCGCGCCTTCCGCCATCAGCAGCAAGTTGGAGCGGCGCTTCACGTACGATCCCAGAACGCATACGTATTTCAGCAGTTCATAGGCCATCTGGGGAGATTCCACCACGTCGTCAAGCATGTCATCGATTGTTGCCAGCTGGCCACTGGTCTCCTGGACGATGCGGTCATAGAGCTCGGAGCGGATCTTGACTCGGGCAGCCCGGGCCTTCAACGCGTTCTCGCGGACCAGGATCTCGTCGGCGGCGGTCAGCTCCTCTTTGATGTTGGTCAGCTGGTCGAGCATGGAATTGAGGGCCGACACATCCTCCCGCCACAGCACGTATCCAAAGGGCGCCCTCTCCACCCGGGTCCGCGTTACCCTCGTATCCGACCCTCCTTGCCTGACCTGGGATTGTAGGATGGACAGAGGCACCGACTCCAACCCTTGCGAAAGTGTCAGGAGCTCCACGTCCTGGTCAAAGAGGGCGATCTCCAACTGGGAGCAGGAAATCATCCGGCCATACTGGGTGTTTGAGGGTATGAGCCCTTCGGCGGTCAATGCCTCCATGGTGAGCACCACAAGCACGATAAACGCGTCGATGAGCAGGATGCCCGGGCCGTGCTTGAACGTAACGATGGAATAGACGTATATGGCGAAGTAGACCATCATCACAATCATCACGATGGTGGGAAGCGCCAGACTCGGGCGGATGCCCCGACGCAGGCAATAACGCTGAAGCACGTATACGCTCGACGCCAAGAGATACGCGATCCACCCCATCACCAGATAATACCCAAACCGATAGGTGTACGTGAGATTGCCCTCCGCTGCGTAGTCGATGTCAAACACTAGCCCGTGCAGGTCATTGGAAAGCACCAGGACAAACACGGCCGCTGTTGCCACGCAAAGCGGGACCGTTCTAACAGCAGGCGCGACCTGTCTTTCGGATACTGCCAAGCGAGACGCCAAGGCCAGAGCCAAGGGGGCTCCCAGCATAGGCGCGTAGTAGAAGTACCAAAATAGCCGATCAACCACAGGAAGCCAATCGAAGGCATAGCGGGCCCATTGCACTTCCGTCCAAAACAACATGCAGGCCAGTGCTGCCCAGGTGAGCCATCGATAGCCCAAATCCCTCATCCTCGATATGGCAAAGAATCCCCATGTCGAAATGAACAGGACGCGAATCGGCATGGTAATGAATCCGCGAATATCGCTCTCGAAGCCCCAAAGGAGCATGGTGCAATACCTCGCGGTCTCTACGACGGCAAGGAACAAAAAACACGCGACCACCGCAGGGGCAACCCGCACAATTGCGTGTCGAAGACGACGAAGGCGTTCTACCGCCACCTGTCACCGCCCTTCCCATGAGCCGATATGTGTCGTGGGGTATGGATTGATGCAAGCAGGACATGGCTGACTCGCACAACCGCACGCCTCATCCCATACCCCGATAAGGCGTGATGTGCTTATAATGCCACGGATAGCCCCTTACATTGAGGGACATCTGGAGCAAACCCCCTATCTGAACCTATTCAAGGAGCAATTGTGCCATCTCAGCCACAGACGTTTTCCGCCAAAGCCTCTACTGGATCCGAGACCACCGACCATTCTTGCGGGTCAGGACGCTTCGACAGACAGAATGCACAGCCAGCGATGCGGGAGCGCGTGCGGGGATTCGTGGAGTCGGATCCGTTCAAGCTAGCGATTATGATCATCGTGGTAGTGAACTCGGTTATCGTTGGCGTGCAAACCGCACAGCTGCCCACAGGCGTATCCTGGACGCTTAACGCCATTGACGTAGTATTTCTTGTCGTGTACACGGCTGAGGCGACCCTGAAGATCTACGCACTTGGAGCGGGCTATTTCCGCGACCCCTGGAACGTGTTTGACTTTCTGATTCTGCTACTGTGCGTTGCATCGTCGGCATTTGTGCCCATTCCAGCGCAAGCGGCTCGAGTTCTACGAGTCTTTCGCGTGGTGAGGGCGCTGCGGCTGGTAACTGCATTTAAGGAGATGCGGATTATTGTGGAGGCGATCGGACGATCAATCCCGAGCGTCTGTTGGACTGCGCTGTTGCTGACGGTAATCATGTACGTGTACGCGGTGATAGGAACCAGCATATTTGGAAGGGAGTTCCCCGATCTGTTTGGGAATCTGGGGGCAAGCCTGTTCACGCTGTTTCAGACCATGACCCTTGAGGGGTGGTCGGGAGACGTTGCCCGACCTGTTATGGAAGTGTTCCCGATTTCGTGGGTGTACTTCGTCAGCTTTGTTGTGATTGCTGCGTTTGTCGCGCTTAACGTTGTCGTGGGCATCGTAGTGAACACCATTGAGGAAACCCAGAGAAACGCCAGGAATCAAGAGGTTCTTGAAGGAGGCTCCGACCTGCAACGGGAGTTCCTGGCTTTGCGGGAACAGCTTAATCGAGTTGAAGCCCTGATTGAATCGGACAGCGGGCGATAAGCGAAAACGCGGAGAGACTGATTGACCACCTGCCGTGGGCGAAATGCTATCCCGGTTGTTATTTAACTGGTTGACCACCTGCCGTGGGCTGGCGTATCCGCCCGTTTAAACCTGGCGTATGCGCCCGTTTAAACCTGGCGTATGCCGCTTGTTTGCTTGTTTATGCCGCTTGTTTATGCCGCTTGTTTATGCCGCTTGTTTATGCCGCTTGTTTATGCCGCCGCCTCCAAACGAGCACGAAGTTCTGCGAGGGCGCTGCACGCACTCCCGATGTTTGTGGTGCACGAATGGCTGCCCAGACGGCCCATAGCCTGCTGCATAGCAAGGCGATGCTCTTCAAACCCACCAGTAAGCAGCTCAACAAGGAATTCCGAGGTGACCCGTGCGTCATACAGCGCTCGATGAGCGCTTGCGCTGTCCACTTCGATCCCGTACCAACCTGCCGCGTCCTCGAGCGAGAGATGCCGTTTATAGTTGATGCCCATGACCCTTGGATATACCGCCTGCAGGTCCATCCACCGACGCAACCGAGATGGCACCTCTACACCTTTTGCCCGGCACTCTTTCTCGAATTGCCTTTGGTCGTTGTCGCTCCAAGCAACCATCCTTACCGGACCTTGGCCAATCCAGGTAAAAAACTCCTCCATCACCTGGGAAAACGGAGCTGCTTCGCACACATCGCAATCCTGGATGCCCGTAAGTTTCCTCACGCAGGGATCTATTGCCGTTGCAATCTCGGGACAAACGAGCCGCGCAAATGTGTCAACCACGGCGCCATCAGGAAAGACCTTTACGGCTCCGACTTCGATGATTTCTTGTCTGAGGCCGTTGCGCCATGTTTCCTTTGGAGTACCGGTCCACTCAAAGTCAACAACAATATTGGATTGATAACACTGGATGGTGCTCATGCTGTTTGCGCTGCTCATGCTGGTCATGGAAACCTCGATTCCGCTCCGTCGGCCTATTTGCCAATGATTGCCAATACGCGCCGGCGCTTCAGGTCGAATGCTTGTATGGCGGCATTATTCCAACCTTGCATGAATTGAGTGTACCGGTCTTGGGACACGCATAGTTTACACGCCGCATTTTGTGGAATTCTCCGATTTCAAACGCCGTTTTTGTGGCCATGTTTTCAAAGGATTCCATAGATTCCCAGACCTCATCCGCACCCTCATGCTCTGTGACGCAAAAGCGGCCCAATTGCGCGATTCTAAGGTGTTGTCCGCTCTTTTGGCGTGAATTGCACGTTTCATATACTCCAGAGCCCCTTTTGGCACGAATTGCACGTCTAGCAGATCAGGCACAACCCAAGATTCGGGATGCTCGTCAGCCCCGTTAACTAAAGTCCTCTCGACTAGGACGCTTCGACATGACTGATTTCCGCTTGACCTGGTATTTTTTCGAACAGCGCAAGACCTATTTCCTTTTGCATCGGATTACGAATCATCGTATTGATTTATATCCGGACAAGAATACGTGCAAACCACGGCAAGAAGGGACAAAACATGGACACAAACGTGCAATCGGACATGAGGCTGAACACCCAGAAACGAACCTGGGCACTAGGACGCACAATCGGGCAAGCGGATAGCAAACGAGCCCGCAGATAGGACTCCAACCATGCAGCCATCCACCAATCGTGCAATCGGGACACAACCCAAAAACAGAGATAGGGCAGATCAACCGCCCTATCTCATACCTATTCTAAGATTGCTTGTGGGCAATCCGTATGCGCCCTAATATCTCGGGTATCAATCCCAGCTGGAACAACGCGGAACCCAAGGCCGAGCAGGCCCACCAACTTTAATCCTCCACAACACCTTCAAGCATCTTGTCACGACGCTTGCGAGCCGAACGGAAGGACAGCCAGAACGCCAAGAAGCAAAGCGCGAAAACGCAGACGCCCACGAAGAGCCCAGAAAACGCATCAGCTACCCAAAATACCTGGTCAAACCCAATAATTTGGAGTTGGGCAAGCACTTCGCAAAGGAACAGGCCGCCGCACACCGAAAGCCCCGCGCCCAAAGACCAAGCCAAAGCCCAGCCCACTGGAAACGAATCGGCCTGAGCAATCTTCGTGTTCGTCGATACAATCCCCCGGCGGCAAAACGCTACAGCGCATGCACCGCAAATAGCCACGCATCCGATTGCCAAAATCAAACCGGAATGAATGACCCCAAACGAATATTCGCTGGTCACGAAGCCTTCGGCATAAGCGGTATTGATCAAGCAGATGTCGTAGTAGCACGCAAGCAAGGCCAAAATGATCATGATTTTGAACCCTCTCGCATAAATCCTGTTCTCCTCTACCAGGATGCGTTCATCCCGCTGCCGGTTGTTGTTCAGCAATGCGCCGACACCCGTTTGGCTTCCTTGACCAGCATGCGTAGAGCGAGCCGAAGCGGAGGGCAGAGGATCTACGCACTTGGCCCCCATGATCCGTGGGTCATTCACACCTTCGAAACCAGTTGAAGACGGTTTATCGGCTGTTCCATTGATAATCATTTCTCATTCCCTTCATCCCAAAAGAGTTCATCAAGCGTTTTACCCAAGGCCTTGCAAATCGAAATACACAAATTGAGCGTGGGGTTATATCCACCTGCCTCAATCAGCCCAATTGTCTGCCGTGTTACTCCAACAATGCTGGCAAGGTCCGACTGAGATAGCCCCAGAGCTACCCTTGCGGCCTTCAATTTAAGGTTTCTCATATCCGGCGTAGGCATGCATCCTCCTTTCCCTCTTCACCTTTCCCTCTTCAGTCAGACGACCGATATGCTTAACTTGATGCAATGTTTATATTACATTCTTTGATTGATGTAAAGTATATTTTGCAAAATGTTTGGTTTTCCTTCTGTTAGGGTCATTGAATTCATACCATTGGTTGATATGTCCTTGCTAATCCCTTGGTAAGCCACCAGACGTCCAGTTATCGTTCATTAGCCCTTTTCCAACAGCGCGTCGATCCTTCTTTGCCACCAGCCGGCTCTTTGCCCGCCACCTGTCATCACCACCAGCCATTCCCTCTATAAATGCACGTCTACCCACCCCGAAAAGACGGAGGCTGGCTCAATTGCACGTCAGCATCCCTGAATCAGCCAATGCAAAGCTCTAATGCACGTTGCGTCTTGAGCTAATTGCTCAAATCGAACGGTCCAGAGCACCGATACCCTTTTCATTTCAAATCTATCTAGTCAACCATCCTATACATGACCGCATATCACCAGGTCATGCAAACGGTTTTCAACATATCCTCCTTTGCGGAGTCTGATCAACAATTCCGCAAGGGATGCCAAAGCCTCTTTGCCCACGAGAAACAAACCGCTCGACATGCATTTCACACCCAAATGTGCAAAGCGGACCAGAAAACGTGCAAACCAGGCCCTTTCGTCATCCGCGACTCAGACCTAACACAAACCACCGGCACCGCCAAAAAGACGCACATCCCAAAGGGACGCTCCTCTCTGATAGGACCCCGTGTCGAAAAGGGTCCTCCGACTCGAAGGAAGCCCAATCTGAAAGAATTCCACATCCCGAAATGATCCCTGCCGCGAATACACTTCTTATACCCCAGATCAATCTGCGGAAAAACAAACCCGAAATCAACAAGGCAGCACTCTACAACCAGCCTATGACCTGGAGAAACAAACAGCGATTACCATCTAGCGCACAACACATGCAATCCCTGAAAACAACGAGTGCAGTCTCGTCTGAAAACCTGTGAAGACTCTGTCTACCGGCGGTAGAGCCCAGTGTAAGAAACCGGCCAGATGCCGCTCAACAAATTGAAGGATCGACCCGCTACCCTCTGCCCCATGACCCTATTTGCCTCACATATCACGGCGCTAAAGTTCTGGATGTCCTCACTCAGAGAGTCCGGCAAGTCAGTTACGCGCCTTTCCCCAGGCGATTGCCCGGCAGCAACGGCCAAAAACGTGCGAGATTTCGCGCTCATGGGATTAGCGGAACGAGAAAATTTGCACGCGGTAGTATCGCGACCCAACGACAGGCGACCTGACCTCGGATTATTCCGCATGTGGAACCCAAAAACCCCGCGCCCAAGCTTCCTGCAAATCGGAGATGACCTGCATGTCTCAACTCCCGAAGCCTGTTTTCTCCAACTTGCCGGGATCCTCGATGCAATTGACTTGATCATCGCAGGGATGGAGCTGTGTGGACAGTACGTAATAGACACAAAAACGGGGGCACTTCGTCGAAGCAACCCCATCACCACCCCAGAAAAGATCCTCGATTACCTAAACTCCTGCTCACACGTACGGGGACTACCCCTGGCGAAACGTGCCCTCAAGCACGTTGTCGCCGGGGCCCAATCACCAAAGGAAATTGAGCTGTGCATGCGGCTGTGCCTGCCAAGACGCATGGGTGGTCTCGGCGTGCCAAAACCCGAGTTCAACCCTGAAATCCGCATAAGCCCTCGGAATCTGCCGAGTCAGGATGCACTCACGCTGCGACCCGATCTGTTCTGGAGCCCCATCAAATACGGGGTTGAATACGATTCAAAGCTTGAACACTTTAACGAAAAGGCCGCCGAGAACGACTCCCAGAGACGCGCGCTATTCTCCATGGCCGGATACAGCATTGATAGCGTTCTTCCCAACCAATTGTACCGAATTGAGAAACTCCAGGTCATAGCTATCATTGTCAAGAAAATGTACAGAAAGCTGCGGCCCAATAGGCCATTTGCCGCGCCCGCAGATCAAATACAGCTCCGAAAACAAATCAGTTCCTCACAAGCCTTCTCCTGCCTGACCGCCCTGCGGATTCGCAACCAGGCCGGCAGCCAGGCCAAAAACCATGCTGGCAGTCGGACCGACAACCAACCCAGAAACCCGGCCAACAATCAGCGTCGCACTCCCACAGAACAGGTCCATAACGAGCCACAAGGGCAAAGGGCAAAATGCTCCTAGTTGGACAAAATGTTCTCCATCCCCTTCATTTTTTGAGTCAATGCTTCACACTAGTCCTTGCCGTTGACCAACTGGTCAACGGTGACGTACGTACATGGCGAAACGTGCAAGGCGCAAGCCACACGCTGCTTGGGCATACACTACATGCACCACGGCTTACGAATCGCACGCCCCACGGATAGGACAAAACATGAGCAGCCCCCCAATGCCCCGCTTAACCGAGGACCTGCAGCCCACAAAAGACATGGACGAAGGGCGCTTCGACATGGTGGCAAACGCCGCCCTTGAAGCCTTCGGCAGGGATGGATACAAAGGCGCATCAACGGAGCAGATTGCCCGAAAGGCGGGAATGAGTAAGGGGCTGTTGTTCTTTTACTTCCGCAACAAACGAGAGCTGTACCTCAAAACCATGGAATGGATGTACGGCAAAGCGGTTGAGATAGCTGTTGACCAGGAGTTTTGGGAGATTACGGACCTCTTTGACCTGCTGATATACGCAGCGGAGAAGAAATCCGCGCTCATGCGTCAGTATCCCTGGGCGATGGAGTTTTGCATTCGGGCGTTTTACCCGGACCATCGCGACATCGCGGGCACCATGAATTCGTGGAACGCGGCCATGATTGATCAGATGCCCAAGCACTATTTCAAGAACGTGGATTGGAGCAAGTTCCGCGACGGGATCGAGCCGTCCTACGCGCTGAATCTGCTCATCTGGCTCGCTGACGGATGGATGCATTCTCGCAGGTCAACTGGGTCTCCGGTGGATATAGACCAAATGATGGAGGAGTTTTACCGCTGGTGCGATATGGTTCGATCATGGACATACAAGCCTGAGTACCTTGTCGAAGCGTCCTGGCCCCCAACCCGCGCGAGCTCGTCGGACGCAGCGGGCTCGCACGCCACGTCGGGCTCGTCGGACACGTCGGGCTCGCACGCCACGTCGGGCCCATCGGACACGGCGGGCTCGTCCGACACGGCGACGCGGCCAACCGAGATCCCGCCCGTCCCAACGACAAAGCCAACCGAGGCCTCGCCCGCTCAAACAAAGGAGGAAGCATGACCGACGCATCACCCACAATTATCCAGGTGCAGCACCTCACCAAGGACTACCGCAAGGGCAGAGGCATCTTTGATGTTTCGTTCCAGGTGAAAAAAGGCCAGGTCTTTGGTTTTCTCGGCAGCAACGGCGCTGGCAAAACTGTCACCATGCGCCATTTAATGGGATTTATCCGCCCCCAATCCGGCAGCGCGGAAATCTTCGGCCTGGACTGTTTCGACAAGCGAGCCCAGATCCAAGGCCGACTTGGATATCTTCCTGGAGAGATCTCCGTGGACGAGTCCCTCACCGGAAGACAGTTTCTGCAGTTCACGGCCAAGATGCGGGGAATGAAAGACCTCCGACGCATGGAAGAGCTCATCGAGCGGTTTGAACTTGACCCCAAAGCGCGCATCGGACGCATGTCAAAGGGAACCAAGCAAAAGGTGGGGCTGGTGGCGGCATTCATGTCCCAACCGGAGGTGCTGCTGCTCGACGAGCCCACCAGCGGCCTCGACCCCCTGATGCAAAACCGCTTCATTGATCTGGTGCTTGAGGAGCGGGACCGGGGCGCGACGGTGTTTCTCTCCTCCCACATCTTCGAGGAGGTAGAGCGCACCTGCGATCAGGTTGCCTTCATCCGCGCAGGAAAGATTGCCTCCATAGAGGACGTGTCCCAGGTCAGATCATCCCGAAGCCAGGCCTTCGTGGTGGATTTCGCCTCCGAGGAGCAGTTGCGCCGATACCTGGACAGCCACCCCAATTCTGGATCGGCCCGTACCGAGATTTCACAGACTGGATGTCGAAGCGTCCTGTGCCGCATCCCCGGAAGCGTTGATGCCTTTATAAAAGACCTGGGCGGATATGAAATTGAAGGGCTTGCGTCCCGGGAGCAGTCCCTTGAAGAGGCGTTCATGGGGTTCTATGAGCCCGCACAGAAGGAGGATTTGGCATGAGCCTTGCGCTGTTCACGAAGGAGTTGCGATCCTACGCAATCCCCACCCTGGTAGTCACTGCAATTTTGGCAATGTACATCGCCTGCATCGCCTACATGTACGACCCCGAGATTGCCCAAAGCCTCGACGACCTCATGGACATCATGCCGGAGCTCTACGCCGCCTTTGGCATGGCAAATCCTACCGATAGCATGCTCGACTTCCTGCTGAACTATCTCTTCGGGTTCCTATTTACCCTCATGCCCCTGATCATCGTCATGATTGCCATCAACCGCAGCATCATCCGCCCCATAGACAGAGGCTCCATGGCCTACCTGCTTGCAACCCCCGCAAGCCGCCTGCGAATTTCCACCACCCTTGCCCTTGCCCTGATTGCCGTCATGGCCCTGGTCATGGTTGCGGTCGTGGCCATACAAATCGGGTGCTGCGAGGCAATGTTTCCCGGAGAGCTAGACATCCCCGGACTGCTTGCCGCCAGCGCTGGGCTCTTCGCCCTGTGGCTGTTCATGTGCGGGCTGTGCTTTGCCTGCGCCACCATCATCCCCGACACCCGAATCGGGTTTTGGGCGGGCGGCGGCCTGTGCGTGGTCATGTTCCTCATGCAGATGGTTTCCCAGATGGGAGATGGGCTTTCCAGCCTGAAGAGATACAACCCCATCCAGCTGTTTGACTGCTACGCCCTTGCAGGCGGCGGCACTGCGGCTTCGGATGCGGCAGTGCAAGCGTGCATCCTTGGGGCCATGGGTATTGTCCTGTTTTGCCTTGGCATCGCGGTCTTCTGTCGAAGGGACCTGAGCCTCTAGACCGCTATACCCGCAACTTTGACGGAGCCCGCCGCTGCAGCCGCCCCGGGTGCCGCAGCCAACTGGTGGTGCCGCACCGCCCCGGGTGCCGCAGCCAACTGGTGGTGCCGCACCGCCCCGGGTGCCGCAGCCAACCCGGTTCGCTTCGCCTCACACCCACAAATCCAAAACAATTCCTATCAACCTACTTGTTTAGTGGGTTGATAGGATTATAATTGGCGTCAAGATTGAACATTCGAGAAAGGCGCATCATGATTTATGCAGACAACGCTGCCACCACAAAAATGAGCCAGGTGGCACTTGACGCCATGATTCCAATCCTGGAATCCAACTGGGGAAACGCTTCGAGCCTGTACTCCTTCGGCCAACAGGCAAAAGACGCCCTCGAAGACGCCCGCCAGCGTATCGCCGTATGCCTTGGCGCCCAGCCCCGTGAGATTATCTTCACCTCCGGCGGCTCCGAGGCGGACAATCAGGCAATCGTCTCCGCCGCCCGAGCAGGCGCGCGCAAGGGCAAGAAACACATCATCTCCTCGGCCTTTGAGCATCACGCCGTGCTCCATGCCCTCAAGGCCCTCGAGCAGCAGGGCTTCGAGGTCCAGCTCCTTGACGTGGGCGAGGCAGGCACCGTCACTCCTGACCAGGTAGAAGCCGCGATTCGACCCGACACCTGCCTGGTCACCCTCATGTTTGCCAACAACGAAATTGGCACCATCCTGCCCATTGCCCAAATTGGCGAAGTGTGCAAGGCCCACAAGGTTCCCTTCCACACCGACGCGGTCCAGGCGGTCGGCCACATCCCCGTTGACGTGGTGGCCCAAAACATCGACATGCTCAGTCTCTCGGCCCACAAGTTCCATGGACCCAAGGGTATCGGCGTTCTCTACGTGCGCAAAGGCATGCCGCTAACCAGCCTCATCGAAGGCGGCGCCCAGGAGCGGGGCAAGCGGGCCGGCACCGAGAACATCGCCGAGATTGTCTCCATGGCCGCGGCGCTTGAGGACGCCTGCGCTAATATGGAGCGCAACGCCAACCATCTCATCCCCCTGAGAAACCGCCTGATAGAAGGCTTGTCTTCCATCCCCTACTCCGCCCTTAACGGCGACGCCGAGCATCGGCTGCCCGGCAACGTTAATTTCTGCTTCGAAGGCATCGAAGGTGAAAGCCTGCTGCTGCTCCTTGACGACAAAGGCATCTGCGCCAGTTCCGGCTCCGCCTGCACCTCCGGGTCCCTTGACCCCAGCCACGTGCTGCTGGCCATCGGCCGTCCCCACGAGGTGGCCCATGGATCCCTGCGGCTTTCCCTCTCCGAGTACAACACCGCTGAGGAGGTCGAGCAGATAATCGCCGCCGTCACCGAAGTGGTGGAATATCTGCGCGGCATGTCCCCCCTTTGGAAGGCGAAGTGTGCCGGCAAGGTTCCCTTCGTCCTGCCTGAATAACCCCGTCGCCGCTCACCGTCCCACCTGGGACCCGTGTCCCGACGCCCCAAGTGGGACCCGTGTCCCGACGCCCCACCTGGGACCCATTGCGCCGGCCCCGTAGGCCGGCACCACCCAACTCCGTCAAGAAAGGAGCCCCCTATGGCGCTCTACAGCGAAAAAGTCATGGATCACTTCCGCAACCCCCGCAACGTCGGCGAGATGCCCGATGCCAACGGCGTAGGCGAAGTGGGCAACGCCGTCTGCGGCGACATCATGAAAATCTATCTGAAAATCGAAGACGACCTGGTCAAGGACGTAAAATTCGAAACCTTCGGCTGCGGTTCGGCCATCGCGTCAAGCTCCATGGCTACCGAGCTGATCAAGGGCAAGCCCCTCAGCGACGCCCTCAGCCTCACCAACAAGGCCGTGACGGAGGCCCTCGACGGCCTACCGCCCCACAAATTGCACTGCTCCGTCCTGGCCGAAGAGGCCATTCGCGCGGCGGTCAAGGACTACTACGACCGCACCGGCACCGACTACGACCCGAGCCTCTTCCCCGAGGAAGGCTCCTGTGCCCACAGCCATGACCATGGCGAATCGGACGACGCCGCATTTGAACTTGACCTGCCCGAAGACGTCAAGGAGCAACTGGCCCAAATAAAGGCCGCCCAGTAATCGCTTGCCCGTGGGGTGCTGGCCCGCAAAGGCGGCCTGCAAACCGCCACACCCCACGGGCTTTCGTATCACGCGGGCTTTCATACCCCTCGGGCTTTCATACCCCTCGGGCTTTCATACCCCTCGGACTACCGGTCGCGAGCACCATCAACCCAAAGGTCACGATTCGCTCGCGCAGGCCGCGGATGCATCCCTCACAAACTCAACGAACCCTTCCCCCATGTGTAGTTCCAAAAGGATGCTTGCATATCCTCCTGACAGCCACCCGTCAATGACCTGGGAAAACAATCCTAGCGACATTCCCGGAATCACACGTGCCACCTGCTGTGACCATTGCCGGATAGCACGCTTCGCCAACTCGAATCTGGGCTCCGTTTCAGGAAGGCCCCAGATTCTTGCTAGTTCAGCGAGCGCGTCCGCTTCGCCACATTCCCCACATGCTGCACTTATCGAAGCGCCCGTGCCTTCGGGTATCTTCGGCTGAGCCCGCTGGCTCTGGGACTGGGCTCGCTGGACCTGGGGCTGGAATCGCTGGCTGGATATGTCAAAGTCCGCTGTGACCTGGGCAAGGCTTTCTGAGAACTCAGCGGCAATCAATCCTCGGAGCTCATCGATGACAGGCGCAGACCCTGGAAGACTTGCCACTTCGATGCCGCTTCGTCCGCCCCATACCAGGCAAATTGCCTGAGCGAGGCGAATGCGGTGGTCTATTTCCCGCCGCGCAGAAACGAGACGGTCGATATGATCAGCGGTGAGAGATAGCAGCCTTCGGTCTAAACCCTGCATCATGTCTTGGATTTCGGATTGGGAATACCCCGAATCCTTTGCCATCTGGATAGTGAGAACCTCGGCCAGGGAGTCTTCGCTAAACGAACGGTACCCGTTCTCCTCCTCAACGTAGGAAGACAAGATTCCCGCACCTCCTCCCCGGTTTGCTTGGACGGATTTCCCACTGGTTTTCGGGCTTTTGGGGCTTCCTTTACATGGCTGGCTCCAGTACTGCAGCGTCCGCTTGGGCACACCCGTCAGCCTGGAGAACTGGCTAGTGGTCCACACGGCACATCACCCTTCCTTCGAACCAAACCATAAGCCGCGCAACCGTTGCGCGGTCAAGACGGAATCCGCTGGTTGGCAATTTGGTCACAATCCCTTTCATGTGCTTCTCCTTTCGATCACTTTTCGATCAGGGAAGCGGGAGACCTGTCAACCTGATTAATCCGTTGAACCGTAGCAGCTGATTGGTTGGGCAATCGCAGGCTGATTGATTGACGCTCCCGCCATGAAAGGACTTGTTTTTTTCGCGTGACCGTTGCGCAGATGCCAAAAACTGAGAAAGGGCGCCGGGGGCCTCCTGGATTGCACGTTTTTGCCCACGGCAGCGCCAAGGGCCTCCTGGATTGCACGTTTATACGGCGCACACCGCCAAAAGCAACGTGAATTGCATGTCAATAACGGCTCCGACAGCCCAGGACGCTTCGCCTAAGACCAATCTTTAACGGACCCTTGAGATTGTCTCTCTATGCTCTTCGAATAAAGCCTGGTCAGAGGGCCGTATCTTAGCCAACCGAAGAATCAAAATCCTAAAGCCTTCCAAGATCCGATAATCCCAACGTGCAATTCAGCCACTTGCTGGTATTCAGAAGGCAAACAACGTGCAATTCAGCCACTCGCTGGCACTCAAAGGTGGCGAAACGTGCAAACCGGCATCTTTTCGCCCAAAGCCAGCTGCCGGACTCGCAAACAACTCCCGAACTGCCACTCAAGAGTCCGCTCGTGCTGGCGCTTACGCACCTGCGCGATCATATGAGGTCAAGACGCAAAAGGGGCCCGCGCAACGCGAGCCCCCAGCATTCCCTGCTTTCTATCCCCAGGCTTCTATCCCTGGGCTTCTATGCACATAGCACCTGGCCAAGCACCAGTCGAACGCCTGCTCAAGCGCCAGTCAAGCACCCGCTCGAGCACCTGGCCAAGCACCTGCTCGAGTACCTGATCATGCCCCTGGTCAAGCCCCTATTCAATCCCCTGGTCAAACGCGAGCAACCGACGATACCTCGCATTGCCCTCGGCCAACGCGGACGGCTTTCCGTCAATCATCACGCGGCCCTTTTCAAGAAACACCACTCTGTCCATCAGCTCCACGCCCGCAAGGTGATGGGTACACATGATCACCGTCTTGTCTCGCAGGGTCTCCATCATTGACTCAAGCAGGGCCTTTTCCGTTGTCGGGTCCAGGCTGACCGTAGGCTCGTCAAGCAAGACCACAGGCACATCCCGAAGCAGCACTCGAGCTAGCGCAATCCGATGTCGCTCGCCGCCGGAAAACCGAAGCCCCGCCTCATCCACCATGGTGTCAAGGCCCTGTGGCAGCCGCGCATACAGCCCAGATAGACCCACTTGCTCAAGCACCGCGACGCAACGCGCCCTGTCAATGCCTCGGTCCCCCAGCGTCAAATTGTCCAGGATCGTCTGGTTGAACAGGTACGTTTCCTGCGAAATCACACCCACCAGGCCACACGCCGCCCCCGACTCCGCCAGCCTCCAGCAGTCACGGCCGTCAATCTGCGCCGCACCGTCCCTTGGCTTGAGGTCGCCGCGAACCAACTGCAGCAACGTGGACTTCCCCTCGCCGCTCGGTCCTAGAATTGCCACATGCTGACCTGCGGGAATGTCCAGCCACACGCCATTGAGCACCGAGCCGGTTGAAGTATAGGAGTACTTCAACCCTCGCAAAGACACTTCACCTGGCGAAGCGTCCGCTCCTGCAACAATTCCCCGGACGCGTCGTTTCTCCCCGGCCACAGCCATGGCCCCAGTAACCCCCGCGCCGGCGCCGCCCGCCCCGGCAGCCCCGCAGCAACTCGCGGTCCTAGCACATGCGGCACCAGCGCTCGCGTTCCTAGCACTTGCGGCACCAGCACTTGCGGCACCAGCGCCGTTAATGCGTCCTGCCGCCGACACCTCATTCAACCTGCGCAGACTATCAAGATGGCCGCCCGCAAGCACCGCAGCATCTGACAGTGGCAAGAAGCTCTCCAACAGCGGGAAGAAGCCCAGCACAAAGGCGGCCATCCAATCCGCAGGCCGCGACGACGCTCCCGAAGCCGCAGCCACCTGATCCGCGCCTCCAAAGACAACCGCAACAAATATGCAGATGACCAGGGCAATCACCCCAAACAGAATCTGCACGATGCAATCCCTGCGCCGCGCAAACTCATCCCCATCCGCTCGGCTTTGCCGCAGCCGCTCATCCGCCTCCATGATCTTGCCCACATAATCACCGCGCCGCAGGGAGAACCGCCAATCCGCCAGACCTTCCACGTCATCAACGGCAACAGCGTACATCTCGTCCACAAACTGCTTATCCCGAGTGTGCCTATCGCTCATCCGCACCAGCGAGACCATCGGCGGAACCACGATCAGCGCCCCAACGGAAACGCACACAAACAGCCCGCACCACACGTTCACAAATCCGTACAGCACGGTGGCAAGCACCCACATCACACCGGCAATGACCAGCGGGAACGCGGTCCTCAAATACAAATCCTGCACATGCCCAATATCCTCGGCCAGCATCCCGAGAGCATCCCCAGCCCGGCTTCGCGCCGCCCAGAGCACTCCGTCGCTCTCAATCTCCCTAAACAGCCGGACTCGCATGGTGCTGACCAGGCGCAACACCCAATCGTGACTCGTGAGCCGCTCCTGATATCCCAGCAGCGGCTTGCCCACCCCGAACACCTGGACCAGCCCCAAAGGCACAAGGATGGCGAAAAGTCCTAAGAGCGGCTCTTCCGCCGCCGCCGAAATCACGTATCCCGACATGAACATCAGGCCAACGGCAAATACCATGGTGAGCACGCCTAAAGCAAGGGACAGGAAGAGCTGTCCAGAGAATTGACCCAGGCACGGCCGGGCCCAGGTATCGTCTCTCCACATCCCAATCCAAGAACGCAGCCGCTGCCTTAGTGGCCGATGACCCGGCTCCTTGCTTTCTTGGGCACCCGCATCGGCGCCCGAGCCCGCGCCCGCACTTGCATCAGCACGCGCGCCCGAGCCCGCATCGACGCCCGCACCCGCGCCAACACTTGCATTCGCAGGCGCATCAGCACTCACCACGGCGCCAATCGCAGCCTTGCCAGACCTATATCCTAGATCCTCAGGCTTGCCCTGCCTGACAACGCGACCTTCCTCAAGCTCCACCACATAATCCATGTCCCCCAGCCAGTGAAGACGATGCGTGGCAAAAAGCACCGTCCTGCCCTCCATCAGGGCAATCATCCGCTGCTTAAGCGCGTATTCAGTCTCGATATCCAAATGGGCCGTGGGCTCGTCAAAAACCAGCACGTCCCTTTCAGCGCACAAAAACGCCCGCGCCAGCGCAAGCCTCTGGGCCTGCCCGCCGGAAAGCGCCCTGCCGCCCCGACCAACCACGGTCTGCAGCCCCTGGGGCATAGCCTCCACGCACTCCCGCAATCCGGCCTGGTCAATGGCACTCCAAATATCCTCATCACTGGAATCCGGCCGATAAAACGACACATTGTCCCTGATAGACCCATAAAACACATGGGGGTTCTGAGGAATGTACATTACACGGCTACGCCACCACGGCTCTTCGAGGCTGTCAACCCGCTTCCCGCAGGCAACAACCTCTCCCCCACTCGGCGCCGCAAATCCCGCCACCAAATTGACCAGCGTGGTCTTTCCCGATCCGCTTGGCCCCACAATCCCCACGCGACATCCCGCAGGAACCGTCAGATTCACGTCCTGCAACGCCCGATGGGTTTCATCATCAGTATAGTAGTCAAAGCGTACTGACCGCATCTCAAGGTTGACCTGGGATTTTGCGCCATCTTGAGCCTGCGCGCCCGCGCCCGCATCGCCCGCGCCCGCCACGCCAGCGTTCCCACCGCCGATAAAGTCACCATCCAGGACCTTCGCCATGGCAGCCAGCTGATTCTGCCCGTCCAAACCCGCGTGAAAATCGGTGGAGTATCGCCTGATGGCAGCAAAGAACTCCGGCACCATCACCAGCACCGCCAAGGCAGGCATTAACGAAGCGTCCCCAGCCAACAGCCGAAATCCCAGCATAATGGCCACCGCAGCAAGGGCAAACACCCTAAACAAGTCCATGACCAGGCTTGATGTAAATGCCATCCGAAGCGTCTTGACCGTTGCCTTACGCAGCCGCTCACTCGAGGAGAAGATCCGCCGAGCGTAGGCCTCGCCACGGCCAAACTGATGGATGGTGCCCACGCCGCGCATGGTGTCGGTAAACGCGTTAGTAAGACGCCTAAACTTGTCATACTGCCGAGCAGCGGCATCTTTGGAATTGGCGCCTAGCATCTGCATGTAAAAAATCACGATAGGAATGATGATCAGGCAAATCACACCGCTAATCAAGTCAAACCACATCAGCGCCACGCCAAGAACCAGCGGAATCACCATCAGGTCCGCAGTTTTTGGCAGCACCAGAGCAATGTAAGTCCGCACCTGGTCAATGCCTTCAATCATCATGGACACAAGAGAACCGGTTCCTGTTCGTTGCACCAGGTCAGGGCCGGAATCATACACCTGTTCAGCCAGCCGACGACGCAATCCCGACACCGTCTGGTCCGCATACCCCTGAATCCTTTTCTGTCGAAGCGCCCCTACAAGCTGGCGGGCAGCAAAGCAGCAGATGAACATGGCAAGCAGCCCCACCTGCGCAGAAAGCGGCTGGCCCTGCCACAAATTGGTGAGAGCGCACGCCAAACCAAAGGCCTCTCCCACCGTAAAAATCGCGTCAGCAGCGCCACCCAAGAACAACGCAGCAAGCTCGCGTTTTGCTCCAGGCAAACCGATGAGATTCTTATCTATGAGCGCCACGACTCCTCCTTATCGTAGGCGACATTTTGAAACGATTTCTGCGGAGTATTGCTTCGGTAAAAACAATACCGTCTTTGCCCAATCGCATTGACCAGAACCCTCATGAATACGACAATCGGTATACACATGCACAGCATGTCGAAGGTCAATGATCGCCCTCCGCTGGCGGGTGCAGCTGACGGGCGCAGTCAGATGCGAGAAGGACGCTTCGCCATGCTGGGCATGATGAGTACCCAATCGTTCGTTGGAAAGGAGGGCATGAGGATATGGATGCATTGCTGATGTCACGAATCCAGTTCGCAAGCACCGCCGTGTACCATTACCTGTTTGTTCCGCTCTCTATCGGCTTCGGCCTGGTCCTAGCGCTGCTGGTGACCCGAGCCTACCGGTCGCAAGATCCCCACGATGACGCCTTGGCAACCATGTGGCTGCGGCTATTTGCCGGCACCTTTGCCGTGGGCGTGGCTACCGGCCTGACCATGGAGTTCTCCTTCGGCACCAACTGGGCCGATTACTCCCGGTTCGTGGGCGACATCTTTGGCGCGCCTTTGGCCGCTGAAGCACTGCTGGCTTTCTTCATGGAGTCCGTGTTTCTGGGTGTCCTGATCTGGGGCAAGAAGAAGGTGAGCCCAAAGGCGTACATGGCAAGTGCCTGGATCGTATGGCTGGGCTCGTGCTTCTCCGCTCTGTGGATCATCATTGCCAACTCCTGGATGCAGACCCCCGCAGGCTATGAGGTCATCCAGACTGAAGCGGGACCTCGAGCAGTACTGACAGACTTCTTCGCTGCGGCTTTTAACGCCTCCACCCTGGAGCGCTACTTCCACGTAATCTGCGCCCTGGTCATCGTGGGCGGACTGGCTGCCATTGCCGTGGCGGCCTACTACATGCTCAAGAACCGCAACGAGGACCTGAGCAAGAAGCTGATGAAGACCGGCCTGATCGTGGCCATCGTCGGCTGCGTGTTCATGGCCCCCGCTGCCCATCAGCAAGCCGTCGAGGTCACCGAGGAGCAGCCCGCCAAGTTGGCCGCCATGGAAGGCCAGTGGGAATCTGGCCCCTCAGAGATGAGCTTCTTCGGTTGGGTTGACGAAGAGAACCAGGTCACCTACACCATTGGCATCCCAGGCGGCACCTCGTTCTTGGCCTCCGGAAGCTTTGACACTGTCTACCCCGGCCTCAACGACTTCGATGAGGACTACTACCCCGGCAACGTCAACGCCATCTACCAGGCGTACCACATGATGCTCTACATGCTTGGCGTCATCGGCGTGGTCATTGTCCTGGCCCTGCTGATCTCCCTGGGCAAACTGCGCAACGGCGTGACCCTCCGAGTCCTACTGGTTGGCTGGATTGCCGGCCTGGTTGCCATCGAGTGCGGCTGGCTTGTTGCCGAGCTTGGCCGCCAGCCCTGGATTGTCTACGGCGAACTATCCACCGCCGACGCCGTCTCCGGTGTGGTCGATCCTTGGATGCTGGTCATTACCCTGCTACTGTTCGCGGTCATCTACATCGCCATTTACGCCCTGTGGCTGAGGGCCAGCTTCAAGATTATCAAGAAGGGCCCCGAGGCCTTCTTCCCTGGTGCCCAAGCCGACCCCGATGACAATGAGGACGAGTTTGGCGAAGCGTCCCCTGCCGCACCCGCCCCCGCCGCCGATGCCGCTGAGGATACGAAGGAGGCGCACGCATAATGACTACCCTTGGAATCCTTTGGTTCGTGATCATGTTCGTGCTCATCGCGGGCTATTTCATCCTGGACGGCTTCGACCTAGGCGTAGGCGTCCTTTATCCCTTCCTGGCCAAGTCCGAGTCCGAGAAAAAGGACCTGATTTGGTCTATTGGCCCTGTTCGGGACGGTAACGAGGTCTGGCTGATCACCGCAGGCGGCGTACTGTTTGCCGCATTCGCCCCGGCATATGCCACCACGTTCTCAGGTTTCTACCTGGCCATCATGCTCGTTCTCTTCGGCCTAATTCTGCGCGCCGTCTCCATCGAGTATCGCGCCCATGCCGAGGACATGACCAAGCTGTGGGATACCACCTTCTTTGTGGGAAGCCTCCTTCCTGCTCTGCTGTTTGGCGTTGCCATCGGTAATGTGCTGGTGGGCATCCCCCTTGACGCCCATGGGGACTACACGGGGACTTTCATCGCCCTGCTTAATCCCTTCTCCCTGATGTGCGGCGTGGTGGGTCTGGTCCATATGCTGACCCAAGGTGCATCCTGGATTGCCCTGAAGGCCCCTGTGAACTCTGAGTTGAGGAACCGCGCAGCCGCACTGCGCAAGCTTTTGGCTCTTGCGGATGTCGCGGTGTTTGCCCTGACCAGCATTGTGTATCTGGCCTTTGTGGCACCTGGCGCCTCCTATCAGGTTGCTTCTATGCCTCTGGCGATCGTCTGCGCCGTGCTCTTTGTTGGCAGCGGCCTTGCTGTAGCCCTGACCTGCAAGAAGGAAGACTCCAGCAAGGACCTTCCCTCCCAGCTGCTGTTGAGCCTGGGATGCGTGGCCTTGGTAACCTTGGTGGCGGCAAGCCTCTTCCCCAATATCGTGCCGGCCACAGACGCGGCTCTGTCCCTGACCATCGCCAACTGCGCGGCCACAGACGTGACCCTGCTGCCCATGACCATCATCGCCTGCATTGGCGTACCCCTGGTGCTGGTGTATCACTTCTTGGTCTACCGCTCCTTTAAGGGAAGGCTGAAGGGGGACTACTAGTCTCGTCCGATTCTCCCCAACCTGCACATCAACGGGGGCCGCAGCATTGTAAGCTGCGGCCCCCGTTTTTGTTGGCCCCGCGTGTTGCGGCCAGGACGCTTCGACATATTCGGGCCCTGCCTCGTGCGACAATGCCTAGCACACAGCCACCCAGTCCAGCGCTACCCCACCAGCAGGCTTATTCCAACCACAAAACCCACGGTAATAACTACACCCGCAATCATGATTGCCCATACGGCGGGCCGAGCCAGATTCACAGTCCAACCCACGCCAAACCGCTCAGGCAAAAACAGCGAAGGGTCCTCAGGGTTGAAGTAGAACACTCCCAGCTTCCAATGGGCGTCCTCATCTGCCAGGATAAGGTCCTCGCCCTGAAGCCGGACAAACACCCGAGATCCCGCTTGTCCGTAGACCACCGAGATACCCACAGCGCCAATCACCAGCAGCATGGCTACCGCCATCACCATCATAGCCGCGACTCCCAAACCTATCACCTCGGCGCTTGAAAGCATAAATACCACGCCAAGCACCGCCGCAAGAGCCAGGCCGCCTGCCACCAGATAAATGCTCTGGGCACGGGCGAACATGCCGTAAGCCAATGCGCTCGCCGCAGGTGCCGAAGGGTCCAAGGGTCGCTTTGATCTGGAGATGCTCCAATGGCTAAACACGAAGCACGCCGCAATAAACGCCTGCACCGCCAAAGGAAACACCACGACCGACGGGGACTTGGGAGTCCAGTTGCTCACATTGCCGGACAGGTCCATATTCATGGCAACCATATCGGGCATGGAGTCATACAGCACCGCGCCCAAAACCCCACTCATAAGAATCACCGGTAGATATGCTAGGTTCCACTTCAGAGAGATGGCCTGGGGAATGTCCCCCTCGGATACGGCCGCGCTCACCCGCGACGAAGTGGCCCGCCAGCCCTCGGCAGCCTTAATGGCCTGGACTTTTTTCCGAAATGCCAGCATCACCACAAAAGAAACCAGGCACAGCCCCAGTGCTCCGCCCACCAGGAGTATGACGAAGCGTATTTCGCCCGCTAGGGTGGACAGGCTGTCTCCTGCCAAACTTGCCGCTGAAACCACCACACTCAGCACCAGAGTCAGCACCACCATGAGGATGGTGTAGCGTTGCTTGAGGGTGCGAAGTCTTGGGTCAGCCTGTGCAGAGGCCGGAACGGTGACGGAGAAGCACTCGTGGCGGCGCTGCAGCCAGGGTATCAAGGCAAGAAAGAGGCCCTCCATAAAGATGCAGCAGACAATCAGGAGGAGAATCATCCAAACTTCCATGGGATTCCTTTCCTAGAAGGGAGAGGGGTCGCATGCGGGTGAATCAGGGGCGCCTGGGACAAGGGCACCTGGGGCGACAGCGTCCCCGCTGGCGGCCTGAGCAGCAGGGGTCCCGCCAGTTGCCGGAGCGTACGCTTCGACAGCCGCCTTTGACGCCAGATCCACGAACCCCGTCTGGGACCCTCCCCGAGCTTTATGCTCGAGGGCCAACTGGCGAAGGGAGTCCTCAAGGCGAGCATCGGCGCTGGCCAGGCGCTCGGGGCTGGCATGCTGGGCGTAGTCCGCCACAAAGGCTCCGCTGCGCCCGCGCATCATGATATGGCCCTCGTCTCTGAGCACGGCGTAGGCCTTATTGACCGTATGGAGGTTAACTCCCAGGTCAGCGGCGAGGGACCGAACACTCGGCAGGCCATCGCCAGGGCGCAACTCCCCGTGGGCAACCGCAGCCACCACCTGGTCGCGTATCTGCTGGTAAATGGGATCGGGCGAGGCCTGATCGATGGTGAGTATCATCGTGCTGCTCCTGTCTCGGGAACCGTCAGGAGGGGTACGCCATCCCGCTCCTGCTTGTGCAACACCCACAGTAGCACGACCGCCGTCACCGTGAGAGCGCAACCACCTGCCAGTCCGGTGATGCCCGGCCCCACAAAGGGGTTACCGCCGCTAACGGAGAACAGCATCGCCGCCGCACCGAATCCGTTAAACGCCCCATGACCGATGGCCGCCGCCAGGCAACTTCCCGTCCGAAGAGTCACGAAGCCGAGCAGTACGCCCGCACAGGTGCAAAACAGGCACATTGCGGCAATCCCTAACCAGGGCCACCCGGGATACCCCACGCCGAAATTGTGGCCAAGCACCGTCATGGGCGCATGCCACACACCCCAGATTACACCCGTAATCAGCAGCGTAGGCACGACCCTGAAACGACCCAACAGCTTCGGGAGCAGATAACCCCGCCAACCCCACTCCTCACCAAAGCAGGTGAGCAAATTGATGACCGGCGCCAGCAAAGCGCCCAGGACAAGCTGGCCTATGACCACTCCCGTGTACGCCTGGTCGGACAGTTCTCCCCCGACCGCCTGCTGATACTGAACCACCATGGCCTCATGGGTTGCCGATTCAAAGAACCCCAGGTCAGATGGGAATATTACGAAGTACACCACGCCGCCGACCATGATAAGGATCGACGGCAGAAACCAGGCCACCACCCACCACTTCCATGTCTTGGCGAAGTGTACTGGCCTGATCATGGAGTGGGCAAACCCCTCCTTAGTCAAGATACGGGTGAACACCACGCCAATGGCGGGAAAGAACATGGCTGGAGCCAGAAGCATGGATGCGGACGACGACAAAGCTGTGGCGCCGGATCCGAAAGGCCCGTTTCCAGATAAGGTTGCCTGTAGGTCAAACCCTGCGGCAGGGTACACCACCAAGAAGCAATATCCCCAGGTCAAAACAAAAGTGATAACCAGATACATGAGGATTCTGATACGGGACTTGTCCTGAAGAGCTCCTTCGGATTGAGGCATGTTCGTAGGCTGAGGGGCGCTCGTGGATTGCGAGGCGCGTGCGGGCTGAAGGCCGCCCGCTGGATAGGTGGACTCCTCGTCCCCTCTGGGAACTACCTGGTACTGCCGCGTTTGTTTCATTGCTCCTCCAATCCCTATTTCACATAGTTCTGTTCTATCTGTTCTAGTTGTTATAGATATACTATTACAGATGGAACATGTCAAGACGGAGAGGCTTGGAAAGCTGCTGTTCCGTGAATTGGCGGCTTATTCCTTGACAGTCCACTTCATCATGCACTCTGGCATTTCATCCCGCCACATCCCCATTCTTTACGCTGTGTCTCGCTTCATTCTGG
>JAQXQN010000051.1 GCA_029101185.1 Eggerthellales bacterium
AAAAGGGGACTTAAGGGATTACGCGGACTTGTGGCAGTCCATGCAGTCCTCATTGGTCAGGTTGTTGTCGATGTGGCTCTGGGGAATCGGATTGTCGCCCTCCTCATGGCAGCTTAGGCATTCGGTGCCGTTCGCTTCGCCATGGGGAATCTGGCGGGGCTCGCCGGTGGTGGCGTAGATGCCAATGGGCTCTCGCTCGGCATAGCCGTCAACGCCGACGCTCAGGGCCTCAAGGTTTGAGACCACCGCGCCGCCGGAGAAGCCAGCGGTCTTCTCCTGCTGCAGCTGGCTCTCCTCGTCAAAGCCCAGGGATTCGCCGGTGGAGTGTCCCTGACTGTCGGTGGCTTGATAGTGGTCAAGGTCGCCTAGGACCACGGTGTCGTTGCTGGTGCTGGTCTGCCCGGAGGCATCCTCAGAGGTGTTCTGGGGCGCGCAGGCGGTAAGTCCGGCGGTCAGCGCCAGAATCATCGCCAGGGGTGCGGCGATGCGCAGGGCTCTGCCAAGGCTTGTGCGCGGAGCCCGGGTTTCATGGGTGCTCATTGTTTCACTCCTTTCAGACCCGAGAGAGGGTCTCGAGGTAATTGGAGAACTGATTAAGGTCGAAGGGGTCGGACACGATTTCCACGGGAGCCTGGTAGGCGTCTACCGTCTCCTGGGCGGCCTGCTCGCATCCGTCCAGGGCCACGAAGGCGGCTCCTGCCCGGGGGGCCATGGTCAAAACCCGTTGCATGCTGGCGCGGGCGTAGAGGCTTTCGGCGAAGTCCTCTGGGCGCAGCGCCCCGACCATGGCGGTTGGGGGGTAGACTAGGGTCTTGTCCCGGTTTGCCACGATAGGGATGCTGTCAAGATCGGGGATCTTGTAGAGCATCAGGTAGCGCCTGCCCAGGGTGTTACGGGTATCCCCGCCGGCGCTGAAGTCCCGCCGACGTAGGGGCTTGCTTCCGTAGAAGTCCAGCTCCTGGGCGAGCTCCAGTTTGATTGCCCAGAAGTTACCCCCGCAGTCAAACACGGCTTCAGGGAGTCTGAGCACGGCGGAGTAGGCCTGCCTTCCGATGGGAAGGGTGTCGGTGGCACAGGCCACCACGGTCTTCTGGTCAAAGGTGTCGGCAAGATAGGCTTTCTTGGCCCCCAGTTCGACCACCAGCGAATAAGCCAGCCATGTCTCGTAGGCGGACACGGACAGCAGGTCGAAGAGGGGAAGCACCTGTTGGCGCACCTCCTGGTAGAGGGTGTCCGCATCCACGGTGCCCTGAACGAAGGAGAGCAGCCTGCCCACGAAGGGCTCGGAGCATCCCAGGATCCTGTCTTTGCAGAAAGACTCCATCTCCGCAGGCAGCACCAGATTGGCGCCGGTTGCCTGGGCGACACGGGTGCGCAGCGCATTAAGCCTTGTCACGCATTCATCCGCGAAGGCAACCCGGCGGATGACCGAGGAGGGCTCCTCGGAAGCGTCCTTCCCCGATTCGGCCAGGTCACGCTGGGCCAGGGCGTCGTGCACCATGGCAAAGCGCGCCTGGTCGAGGATGGCGTAGAAGTCCTCCCTGCAGGATTTGGGTACGGCCAGGCAACTGGCTGAAACCTTGATCTCGGGATGCTCCGCCACGAAGCCGTTGATGCAGCCAAGGGCGTTTCGCCATCTTGGTTCCTGGATTGAGGTGTCCATATCCGTCCTTCTCCTTAATCAGCAGGGTTTCAGTCCGACCGCTATTTGGTCAGTTCCAGCAGGGTGCGCTTCACCACCGTGCGGGCGATCTCCACCTTGTAGGCGTTGTTGGCCAGGGGGGTGGCGCTTTCCACGGCGGCGTCGCCGGCGGCTGCGGCGGTCTCGGCGGAGATGCCGCCTGCGACTGCGGCCTCGGCGGTGGTGCAGCGCACGGGGGCGGGGTACACGCCGCCAAGGACGATGGCAGTCTTGCCGTCGGATCCGGTGGCCACTGCGCAGTTAACTACGGCAAAGTCGATGGCCTTGCGCAGGGCGAACTTGCTAAAGGCGCTCTTGTACTCCACGTTGGGCAGCACGATCTCGGTGACAATCTCGTCGTCCGCTAGGACGTTGGAGCGCACGCCGTTGGCGGCAAAGAAGTCCGCGGCGGGGATGGAGCGGGAGGTGGTTTCAATGGTGGCGCCCAGGGCAATCAGGGCAGGGGCGGTCTCCTGGGAGTTCACCGCATAGCAGCCTTCCTGGTCTCCAAAGATGGAGTGGTACTGGTTCTCACCCACATGGGCGGGGCAGTAGTTGCCGCCCTTGCGCAGGCAGTTGAAGCGGTTGTCGGCGCAGCGGAAATACCAGCACCGATGCTGCTGGCAGATGTTTCCGCCGATGGTGCCCATGCTGCGGATGGTGGGCGAAGCGACCTTGGCCGCCGCCTGGGCAAGGGCTGCGAATTTGGTTTGGATAAGCTCGCTGTCGGCCACATCCTGTACTCGGGTCAAGGCGCCGATGCGGACCTTGTCCCCATCCTCGGTGATGTAGGCTCCGTCGGAGACGGTCTTGATGTTGATGAGCTTCTCCGGGTAGGTGGGCAGAATCTCGTCCTTCAGGGTGCCCAGAAGGTCAGTGCCGCCGGCGATGATTGCCGTCTTTCCGGTGGAGTTCTTGGCGGCCTCCGCAAAGGAGGACACGTCCATATGAGAGAAATGCTTCATTTGAAACGCTCCTTACAGTTTGCCGAGGGCCTTGAGCACCTTGTCGGGGGTGAAGGGCTCCTGGGGGATGAAGGCGCCGATGGCGTTGGCGATGGCCAGGGACACGGGCATGGCGCTGCAGTGGGCGTGGGCGACGCCGGTGGATCCGTACGCGCCACCTCCGCAGCGGGTTTCCACGGGGACCGTGGTGATGGGGGGCTGGTCAAGGGAGGTGGGCGGCTTGTAGTCAATCATGTTGCCATTGAGCATGACGCCGGTGTTCTTGTCCCAGATGACTTGCTCGCGCAGGGCGCGGCCTGCGGACATGGTGATGGGCTGTTCGAGCTGGCCGAGGGCGGAGGAGAGCCTCATGACCTTGCCGAAGTCATGGACGGATACGTAGTTGAGGATTTCCACCTCGCCGGTCTCGGTGTCAACCGCAACCTCGCAGAAGTCCACGTTCATGGGGCGCAGCACGCCGAGGGTGGCGTCGAATGCGTCCATGGGACGGCCCACGAAGTCGGATGCGTACTGAGCGCCGATAGCGGAGAGGGGAAGCACCAGGTCAGGGTTGGACTTGGAGACCACGCAGCTGTCCACGATGTCGAAATCGGAGGGGTCGGTGGAGCCCAGGAAGCCAGCGCCCACCACCAGGAGCTGCTGTTTCAGGCCAATGGCCGCCTCCTTGGCCGCCCAGGTGCAGGTGGATGCGCGGTCGGTAGCGTCGCCCTGCTGCCAGTTGGGGAAGTGGGGGGCGAAGTAGACAATCACGTCCTCGAGCTTCATGCCGATCTCCTCGGCGATGACCATCCGGACGCTGTCGGGCCAGAAGGTGCCGGTGTAACCCTCGCAATAGGGCATGTAGACCTTGCCGTCCGGGCGCAGGGACAGGTTTACGTTGTAGCTGATCATGCCCCAGGTCTGGCTGAAGCAGAAGCGCGCGGCGATGCCATGCATGCGCCCGTCCTCAAGCTGCTTGGTGCCAGGCAGGTGCCACTTGTTGTCCCAGTCGATTGCCTTCTTACCCTCCTCGATGCACTTCTCAAGAGAGGGCTTGGTGGTGTGGATGTTCTTGAGCATGACATCGGTGATGTCCATACCCAGTTCATCGGCGATTCGGCCGAAGGCCAGGTTGACCTGGTCCACCTGATGCTGACCGGGGTCTGCGGTGGCGGCGGTTCCGTTGGTGAGGACCTGCTCCATGTTGCAGTACACGTTCTGGCAGGAGATGGTGCGGTAGCCGTTCATGGAAGGGGGAAGGACCAGATGTCCTGCGGTCTTGTCGGCGTAGCCGGAACGCAGGCCCGCCTGATGGACGTTATGGCCCTGGACGGCGGTGATCACGCCATCCTCGGTGAAGCCCACCCGAGCGTGGACGTAGGACTGAGGCACGCAGGCGTCAAAGGCGTGGCGGCGGTTGCTCACCATGCGCACAGGGACCCCGCCCAGCCGTCTAGAGAGCACGGGTGCCAGCTGGGCGCCGCGCTTTTCCACGAAATCGCAGTAGCGGGCGGCCATATAAGGGGTCAGGGCCCTCATGTGGTCCTCATCGGTGCCCATGCCCAACTCCGCCGCGGCAAGGGAGCCGATGGCGGGGAAGTGCTGGGGATGGGTGACGTAGCACATCTTCTCGTAGGGATTGTTGCCCCAGGGGTCGTTTGCCCAGAAGCTGATGTAGGCCGGAGGCATGGGGCGCATCTGGCAGAAGTTGTTCAGCGCCCAGTCGTACTCCAGGGTGTAGTCTGCCTCCTTGAAGCCCTGCTCCACGCTGCCAGTCTCCCAAGTGTTCGGGGCGCCGAAGGTGTTGCCGCCCACGTTTCCGGTGGGGTTCATCTCGGGGCGGATGATGGGGGCGTCGGGCCGCAGGCCTTCCCGAGGATCCAGGATGAAGGGCAGGACGGTCCATTCCACCTCGATGAGGTCCAGGGCCTTCTTGCACACCTCCTCATTGATGGCCACAACTACGGCGCCGCATTCGTCGCCTTCACACTCGGCTTCATCACATAGCAGTGGCGAAGCGCCCAGTTCAAACCATGAGGGACGGCGCTTGGGCATGCTGGCAATCTCCTCATCCTCATAGGTGAGGACCAGCTTCACGCCCTCGAGGGCCTCGGCCTTGGAGGTGTCGAGAATCTTTACCTTGGCGTGGCCGTAGGGGCTGCGCAGGCACATGGCGGTCAACGTGCCCGGGTAGTACAGGTCCCGGGGGTACTTTGCAATACCGGTGGCCATGTCGTAGGACTGGCGGCCCGGAACGCCCCAGGATCCGACGATCTTGAAGTCCTCGCGATCGTCGTTGGTGCCTTCAAGCACCCATTCGGAAGTTTTTCCCATGATTTCGCCTCCTTACAGTGCCGCAGCGGCTTCTTGGATGGCCTGGACGTGACGCATATAGGTGCCGCACCTGCAGATGTTGCCGGACAGCGCCAGGCGAATATCCTCCTCGGTGGGCGAGGGGTTGTTCTCTAGCAGATGCTTGGCAACGGTAAGCTGGCCGGGGGTGCAGTATCCGCACTGCATGCAGTCGTACTTGATGTACGCGTCAATCAGCGGCCGCCATGTCTCATCTGCGGCGATACCCTCGATGGTCTGGATGTCCTTACCCACGCACTCGATTGCCAGAGTGGTGCAGCTCAGGGCAACGTTGCCGTCAATCAGCACAGAGCAGCTGCCACAGGCCCCGCGGTCGCACATCTCTTTGGCGCTGCCGGTGAGGCCCAGAGCGAACTGGAGCGTCTCGCGAAGCGTCCAGTGAGGCTCGATCTGAACTGGATAGTCGACACCGTTGATGTGCAGGACCGCCAGCTCAGGGATGGCCGCATCGGGGTGGGTCTCCTCGAAGTGGGCCTTGAGGGCCTCGTGGTCGCTGAACTGTTTGCCGCAGATGGGGCAGGTGTAGACGAACTCGACCTCGGTGGCCACGGCCTGCTCAGGCGTCATGCCCAGCACAGATCCGATGCCTAGAGTCGAGACGGCCACGCCAGCGGCGCCCATGCCGCCGATCTTGAAGAAGTCGCGGCGCGATACTTGTTCAGGCATGTCTCTCCCTTCCTATTCGTATCTTCTGTCCGTCGCTACGGACGATGGCAAGATACGGGGGAGCGGAGGATGGCCCATACCCCTAACGGGTACCCTGAAGGGTAATTTGCCATAGCAAAGGGGTATTGCGCCTGATAAAGCGGAGCCAGTAAGGGGCAAGGGCAGCTTTCGGCATGCCGAGAGGAATCCCAGGGATAATCTGGGGCGGGCCAGCAGCAGACTTAGAGCAGGCCCGCCTGCCGAAGCGTACCCACCGCCTGGAGTTTGGTGTGTACGCCCAGCTTAGCGTACACGTTACCCAGGTGTTTCTTGGCGGTGTCTCGAGAGACGAAGAGCCTGCTGGCAATTTCTTGGGTGGTCAGGCCTGCTGCCGCAAGCCGTATGACCTCAAGCTCTCTGTCGGAAAGCAGGCGCAGCAGGTCATCTGAGTTGCGGGTGGGGGCGCTTACCGGCGTCGACTTGAGGATCCTTGCTGCCCAGGAGGTCTTGTCCTTGCGGGAAAGACGCTCCCAGGGGGCCTTGATCAGATTCATGTCAAGGGAGAAGGGGCTGATGATTCCCTGGCTTTGGGCGACGCTGAAGGCTGCGGCAAGGGACGCTTCGGCATGGGGCTGATCCCCCGAGGCCTCAAAGATGGCTGCGGAGAGGATGCCCAGGTAGATAAGGGGCAGGGGGCACTGGTCAAAGGCATCCCGGCAGGAGGCCAGACCCTGGAGCATCTCCGGGTAGTCCTGGTTGTCAGCGGCGAAGCGTACCGCGGTCGAGAGCAGGGTGGTCATGGGACAATCGCCTTGGTCGTTGAGGGAGTCTAACGTGCGGGCGGGGTAGACGATCCCCTGCTTGATCCAGTGGGAAAGCAGGGTCAGGGGAGGAAACGCTCGCATTGCCCAGGCAGGGTCCTCTCTGAAGGCCCTGCGGGCCGCGTCTGTCTCCTGGTCGGGCTCGCCGCCGAGATGGGCCGCCTGGGCGGCAAGGACCAGGGACCCAGCGATAACCGAAGGGGTTTGGAAGGGGTCCAGATGCGAGATGAGGTCAGGGATAAGACGCCGGGCGCTGTCAAGGTCGGTGGTGACGAAGGCTGCGTAGGCATCTGCCGCTTCCGAGAAGACCAGCATGGGTCGGTCCTGCTGGTCTAGGTGGTCCATGAGGTCGTGGGCCATTTGGGAGTATTGGGAAGCCTGGGAGATGAACCCGGCATAGGCGGAGATGAACGCCGCGTTGGAGCAGGCGGACAACAGAGGGGAGCTGTACCCGGTCCACTGAAGCTGCTTGACGCTCTGATGGAACAGATCGCAGGCTTCTGCGGGTTGGCAGAAGGCTCGGGCTCCACCGATAACTTGTAGCGCCATGGCCTTGAAGTGATACTCCGATTCCGGGAGAAGCTCAAGGGCCCGAGCGGCGTCTGAGGCCGCCTGCTGGGGGTTGGAATAGGAGTGGCACAGGCATCTGATGGCGTAGAACAGGCCCGTGGTCTGGTCGTCCGCATCCCATAGGGCCTCTTGGGCCTTGCGAAGCCGGGAGAATGCCAGTTCCTGCTTGCCCATAAGGAAGCTGGGCAGGGCGCTGATGATGCACAGTTTGGGATGGGAGTCTATATAGCTTTCCGGCAGCAGGGCTGTCCAATTGTGAAGGAGGCTCAGTTGGTCTTGGGCATGAAGAATCCTCCAGCGCTGAAGGACCACGTCCGCCGTCAGATCCCACAGGCCCGCCGATGCCGCGCAGCGGATGGCCCGGTCATAGTCCTGTTGCTGCAGGTACCAGGAATGGGCGCGGGCCATCACGTCTTTCTGCCGGTATCCGGCGGCCAGGGAGCCCCGGCCTCTGAGGGCGTCTCGTACCAGAGCGGGGACAGCATAGAACCCCCGTCCTGCTTCATCGGTTCGGGTCTGGGCGACGATGTCCTGGTCGATTAGGGTGGCCAGGCAATACTTGGCGTCGTCGAGGGTCCAGCGCAGCACGAAGGCCATGAGAGAGTCGCTGAATTCGTCAAGGCAGGAGGCCACCACGGCAAAGGACTGCAGGGTACTTGGCATGTGGCGGAAGACTTCGTCATAGAGGTAATCGTACACGGCGTGGTAAAAGGCTTTCCACAGGTAGGGGCTCTCCACGTTTTGGGACGAGGGGTTGAGGGTGTCCCAGGCGTAAGAGAACAGCCTCAGGGCCATACACCAGCCATTGGTGCGCTGATGGATTACCTGTGCCTGGTCTACGGTGACATCTATGCCTGCCACCTGGCAATAGGAGGCGGTCTCCATAGGGGTGAAGGCCAGGTTGGACGCGGGAAGCTCCAAAAGCCGACCTTCCATTCGCATGCGGGAAAGCCCCACATGGGGAAAAGCCCGAGAGATGAGTATCAAGTGGACATTTGCGGGCAGCCTACCAATGAGCCAGCCCAGAGACTCCGTAGTATCCATGGAGTCTAAGACGGGGTCAAGGCCATCGAGGATAATCACGCAGTCATCCTCAAGGGACCGAAGGGATGCCAGGGCATGGTCCAGGATGGTGTAGACGGACGGGTATTGGTTGGGGGCGTAGGCCGCGGTCTGGGTTGGAGTAGTGGCCGCGCAAAGGTCCGTTTCGACGGGGGCTGCTTCGACAGAAACTCCGGTGTGCATGCGGGCCCCTTGGG
>JAQXQN010000052.1 GCA_029101185.1 Eggerthellales bacterium
CGCCAGAAACGGGCCGAGCTTTTGCGCATTGTCATGGCCAACCCGGGTATTACCACTGCAGGTGCTGCACAGATGCTCTGTGATTTTGAGGTTTCCCGAGGCAGGGGAGACGTGTCCATTGAGGCTGTTGAGGCCTTGCTTGCCACTCTGGAATCCGAAGGATTCTTCCATTGCGCCGAGGGTCGCTGGTTAGTGTAACGGGCTTCTTTGTCCTGCCTTGCCACAATTGTTTCTATTTGATTCCATGAGCGTGATGTGCTGTGTTAAGAAAATGTTACCAAGATTTTAGCCCGTAACATTCTTGTGCCAAAACCGTCAAAAACGGACCTTCCGATAAAACGATGTCATTTCAGTAGCAATTATTGGGATAATGGCGACCGTCGTATTAAGAGACACTTTAGGAGGTGTACGTATGGACAAAGAGGCCACTGCTTCTCAGCTTTCTGAGATTCTTGAAGCCCGGGGCGTTTCCCGCAGGAGTTTCATGAAGCTGTGCGGCACTCTTGCGGTCATGGCCGGCTTGGGTGAAGCCGCTGCGCCGCGTGTGGCTCAAGCTGTCGAAAGCTCCGTTATCGGAGCTGCTTCGGGCAATCTGTATCCCGTCATCTGGATGGAAGGCGCATCCTGCACGGGTTGCACTGAGTCTTTCGCTCAGATTGACGCCCCCGACGCTGCTTCTGTGGTTCTGGAACTTATCTCTCTGAACTACTGCGAGACCTTGAGCGCTGCCGCTGGTGAGTCCATGGAGCTCGCTCGTACTCAGACCATCGAGCAGGCTGCTGGCAATTACATTCTGGTCTACGAGGGCGCTGTCCTCAAGGGCTGGGAGGGTAATGCCTTCCGTATTGCGGGTGAGGTTGGATACGAGCCCTTGAAGGAGACTGCAGCAAACGCCGCAGCCGTTGTCGCCCTTGGATCCTGCGCCGTCAACGGTGGCTGGTGCGCCGCCAAGCAGGTCTATGACCCCAACGGATCTGACGCCCGTGCCGCCCTGCCCAACAATGGTGCCATGGGCGTGCAGCAGTTCCTCACGGAAGAGGGTATTGACGTTCCGGTCATCAACATCCCCGGATGCCCGCCTAACCCCGAGTGGTTGTGCGCCGTTCTGGTCAACGTGCTGATGCTCAACGCCATTCCTGAGCTCACCGATGAGGGCAAGCCTGCCCAGATCTTCTCCCAGACCATTCATGACAACTGCGAGCGCCGCGGTCACTTCGAAAACGGCGAGTTCGTCTACGAGTTCGGTTCTGAGGAAGAGCGCAAGGGCTACTGCCTCTACGCCATGGGCTGCAAGGGTCCTCAGACCTTCTCCAACTGTAGCGTCATCCGCTTCAACAACCGCCGCTCCTGGTGCGTGGCCTCCGGTGCCCCCTGCGTGGGCTGCACCGCTGCATCGCCTATGCATCCTGAGCAGAACTGGGTTGATATGCATGCGCCTTTCTTCAAGCGTCATCGCACGATCAACCTGTTTGGCATGCACATTCAGCCTCAGACCATCGCCCTTTCCATCATCGGCGTGGAGGCTGTGGCACTGGTGGTGCATGGCTTCGGCATGAAGGCCGCCGGCCGCACCAAGGGCGCTCCCATCGAGTACATGCGCGATTGGGACGCCAAGCATCCTGACAAGTCCATCGGTGCTTACTCCGAGGAAGAGGTCGCTGCATACAAGGCAGCCAAAGAAGCAAAGAAGGGAGGTAACAAGTAATGACTCGTTCCGTTATTGACCCGATCACTCGTATCGAGGGTCATCTGCGTGCGGAGATGGAGGTCGGCTCTGACGGCCGCGTTTCTGAAGCGTGGATGTGCGGCTGCTGCTTCCGCGGAATGGAGCTGGTGGTTCGCAACCGCAAGCCCGAGGACGCTTCGTTCATCGTGCAGCGTATCTGCGGCGTGTGCCCCACTTCCCACGGTCATTCTGCAACTATTGCCGCGGAACGTTCCCTGGGTATCACCATTCCCAACAACGCCCGCATCATCCGTAACATCATCGAGGGCGCCGAGACTCTGCACAGTCACATCCTGTGGTTCTACAACCTGGCTGCCCTTGACTACGTGGATCCTCTGAATGGCGCCTACAACGCTGATCCCGCCACCGCTCATGACGTTGCCGAGGCATACGGCCTTGCTTCCACTGACTTTGCCGCTCTGAAGGACCGCCTGGTCAAGTTCGCCAAGAACGGCCAGCTGTCCATCTTCTCCGGCAACTGGTTCAAGGGTAATGTCTCTGGTAGCTCCTACCATCGCAGCGTTGAGTCCGAGTTCGTGCTTCCTCCCGAGGCCGACCTGATCCTCACTGCCCACTATCTTGAGGCTCTGACTTTCCAGGCCAAGTCCTCCGAGATCGCCGGTATCATCGGCGGTAAGATGCCCCATCCCATGACCATCATCCCTGGCGGCACCGATTTCGTGCCCACCATGGAGAAGCTTGACGACCTCAAGGGTCTTGTGGATGAGATCTGCGCCTGGGTTGATAAGACCATCCTGCCTGACACCCTTGCTGTTGCCAAGTTCTACGGCGCTGCCCTGACTTTTGGTGACTCCATCGACGACTTCGGCGCCTTTGGCGTGTTTGAGCGTCCCTTCGACGCGAGCACCAGCTACGTGGATCGCATGAACAACCGTTACTTCCCCGGCGGTATCTTCCATATGTCCACCGGTAAGGTTGACGATGTTGATGAGTCCCTCATCACCGAGTACGTGGGTCACTCCTGGTACGAGGGTGAAGAGGACCTGGAGCCCTTCGCTCAGGGTGTTCGTCCCGCTTTCACCGAGTACAACGTTGAGGACCGCTACACCTGGAACAAGTGCCCCCGTTACGATAAGAAACCTCTGGAGGTCGGTCCCCTTGGCCGCGTGCTGGTGGCCTATGGTCGTGGCGACGCCGACATCAAGGGCTACGTTGATACTGTCATCTCCGAGCTCAACAAGAACCTGGCCGAGGGTCTCTACGACGAGTTCAAGGACCAGATTCCTCTGTCCAACGGCAAGATCACCGTTGCCAACCTGAATAGCACCCTGGGTCGCGTTGCTGCCCGCAACATTGAGACTGTGCACACCGCTCATCTCATGCAGCAGTGGATCACCGAGCTGTGCGAGGCCCTGGCATCCGGCGACAGCACCTACTTCGTTGAGGCAACCACCGACAACGGCTACAACGGCGCTGGTCTGTGGGAGGCCCCCCGTGGCGCTCTCTACCATGCGGAGAAGATTGAAGGCGGCCTGATTAAGGACTACCAGATCATCATCCCCACCACCTGGAACATTGCGCCTAAGGACCCCGAAGGCGTCCATGGCCCCATGGAGCAGGCCCTCGTTGGCGTGCCCGTGGCCGATGTGGAAAAGCCCATCAACGCCCTGCGCACCGTTCACTCCTACGACCCCTGCACCGCTTGCGCCGTGCATGTTGTGGAGCCTAAGACCGGAAAGTCTTTCGAGACCGTCACCAGCCCTTGGGGGGTGAAGTAAATGGCACATCTCGCTCATTACAACGAGGCCCATCCTCTGCCCTTTAAGATCACCCACTGGATCAACTTGGTCGCTATGGTGGTGCTGATTTTCACCGGCTTCATCATCCACTATCCCTTTATCCCTGCCATTATGGGCGTGTGTCGCGGCATGCATATCTTCTGCGGCTTTGTGCTGTTCATCAACTGCATGGCCCGTGTGATCTTGGCCTTCATTGTCAAGTCCGCTCCCACCAATGGTACCCGTGTCCAGGTTCTTGACTACAAGACTTGGCTGCCCCAGCCCGATAACAAGCATCAGGGTCTTGCCTGGATCAAGTACTACCTCTTCCTGCGCAAGGAGATGCCCCTGTCTGCTAAGCTGGGCGTTCCTCAGAAGATCAGCTACTTGGCCATCCCGCTGCTGATCATCATCATGTTCATCACTGGTGTTGCCCTGTGGATCCCCACCTCCGGTCCTTTCACGGGCCTGTGCATCCTGGTTGGCGGCGTCATGAACATGCGCATCATTCACTACTTCCTGATGTTCGTCTTCATCGCCTTCTTCATGCTCCACGCCTACCTGGCCAGCATCGAGGGTTCTGCCCTGATTAAGGTCATGTTCTTCGGTAAGGAGACTGAGGGTATGCACTATGACGTTGAGAGGCACAACGTCATCCGCACCGGCGAGCACGAGTAGTACTGAGCCTGCGGCCCTCTAGGGTTTGCTGAGCGCAATTCGCAAGGCCCGCATCGAAAGGTGCGGGCCTTCTTCTGTAGTATGGGGCTTTCGCGTTCCGCAGCCCTATGAGCTAGGGTACAATCAACCATCCGAAAGGGGGTCTCATGAAGACTGTCGTGAAATTGGCGGTGTTTGCCGTTGTTCTCTACCTGGCTTTGAGTGTGGCGTCCCAGGCTCTTGATTACATCCAAGACGCTTCCTCTCGGGTTTCCGAGGTGGCCGGCAATGCTTCCGCTCAGGTGGAATCCACCCTTTCCGAGATGGGAGACCTTGACCTTTCCCTTGATGATTTGGGTATTTCCAAGGATTAGCAGGTAGTATGCCAGCAGGCTGGATATTGCACCAGCGTCTGCAGGTGTGTAGTCGTGGGCCCCGCGCCCGCGTTCAATGATTCGTATTGATAGGAGCGATGCATGGCGGAATTCATTTACTCCATGACTAAGGCCCGCAAGGCCCACGGAGACAAGGTGATCCTTGACGACGTGACCCTGTATTTCTACCCTGGCGCAAAAATTGGCGTGGTTGGTCCTAACGGCATGGGTAAATCCACTCTGCTCAAGATCATGGCGGGCCTCGAGGAGGTTTCCAATGGCGAAGCGTACCTTTCGCCTGGTTATTCCGTGGGCATACTGGAGCAAGAGCCAAAGTTGGATGACTCCAAGACGGTTATTGAGAACATCAAGGATGCATTCGCGGAACTGAATGCTAAGATAGAGCGCTATAACGCCATTGGTCTTGAGATGTGCGAGCCCGATGCGGACTTCGATTCCCTCATGGCCGAGATGGGCGAGTTGCAGGATGCCATCGATGCGGCAAACGGATGGGACTTGGATTCCCAGCTTTCCCAGGCCATGGATGCCCTGCAGTGTCCTGACCCCGATATGCCCGTCAATGTGCTCTCCGGTGGCGAGCGGCGCCGCGTTGCGTTGTGCAAGCTGCTTTTGCAAGCCCCTGACCTGCTGCTTCTTGACGAGCCCACCAACCATCTTGACGCCGAGTCCGTGTTGTGGCTGGAGCAGTTCCTCCACCGCTATTCTGGCGCCGTGATGGCCGTCACCCATGACCGGTATTTCCTGGATAACGTGGCAGAGTGGATTTGCGAAGTGGACCGGGGGCACCTCTATCCTTACAAGGGCAATTACTCCACGTATCTTGAAACCAAATCCGCCCGCATTGCCGCCCAGGGCCAGCAGCAGCAGAAACTGGCCAAGAAGATGCAGCGAGAGCTGGAGTGGGTCAGGTCAAGCCCCAGCGCCCGTCAGGCAAAAAGCAAGGCCCGTCTTGCCGCCTACGAGAAGATGGAGGCTGAGGCCCTGGCCAACAAGAAGCTCGACTACACCGACATCCAGATTCCCGCCGGTCCCCGTCTTGGGGCAAAGGTCCTTGAGGTTGAGCATCTTCACAAGGCCTTTGGTGATCGGGTGCTTATTGATGACCTTTCCTTCACCCTGCCGAGAAATGGCATTGTGGGCGTTATCGGCCCGAATGGTGTTGGCAAGTCCACCCTGTTTAAGATGATCATGGGCGTCGAGCCTACCTCAGGCGGAACCCTTGATCTTGGCGAAACGGTCAAAACCTCCTATGTTGACCAGAATCGCGCAGGGATCGACCCGGACAAAACTGTGTGGGAAGTGGTCTCCGACGGACTTGATTACATGCAGGTTGGGGAGGTCGAAGTTCCTTCCCGCGCCTATGTGGCCGCTTTCGGATTCAAGGGTGCAGATCAGCAAAAACCTGCGGGGGTGCTCTCTGGTGGCGAGCGCAATCGGCTCAACCTTGCCCTCACCCTAAAGCAGGGGGGTAATATGATTCTGCTTGACGAGCCCACTAATGACCTTGACACGGAGACTCTTGCAAGCCTCGAGGAGGCCCTGTTGGCATTTCCCGGATGCATTTTGATAACCAGCCATGACAGGTACTTCATGGACCGAGTGTGCACCCATATCCTTGCCTGGGAAGGCACGGATGAAAAACCTGGCAACTGGTACTGGTTTGAGGGGAATTTCGACGACTATCAGAAGAACCGCGTGATGCGTTTAGGCGAGGAGGCCTCACGGCCCCATCGTCTACATCGTAAGCTCACCCGAGACTAGGAGTCTCATGACTCAGGAAAGCATCATCACCTTATCGGTGCCCGAAACGATAGACATGACCTATGTGGTAGGCCCCTCTGACTGTGCTCTGCGCATCATCAAGGACGCCTTTGGCACTCGTATCACCCTTCGGGGCAATGAGATCACCTTGTGCGGAGATCCTCTTGAGGTGCAAAGTCTCACAGCGTTGTTCTCCGAGCTGATCAAGACCGCCTCACTGGGCCAGTGTGTCACCGAGGATGGGGTGCGCAGGCTTATCGACTTGCTTCGGCAGGGGGCATATTCGCCTTCCCTGTTGCGTGAGGATATCCTCCTCACATACCGCGGCAGGGCAATTCGTCCTAAGACCGCGGGTCAGAAAAGCTATGTGGACGCCATTCGGGCCAATACCATCACCTTTGGCATTGGTCCTGCGGGAACTGGAAAGACCTACCTTGCCATGGCCATGGCGGTAGCCGCCCTCAAGCGCAAGGAGGTTAATCGGATTGTTCTAACCAGACCGGTGGTGGAGGCAGGGGAGAACTTGGGATTTCTCCCGGGTACCCTCACTGAGAAGGTTGATCCCTACATACGACCGCTCTACGACGCCCTTTTTGACATGATGGACGTGGAGCGGGCGGGGCAGCTCATTGATCAAAACGTGATTGAGATTGCGCCTTTGGCATTCATGAGAGGCCGGACCTTCAACGACAGTTTCATTGTTCTTGATGAGGCCCAAAACACCACCCCCGAGCAGATGAAGATGTTTCTTACCAGGTTGGGATTCAACAGCCGCAT
>JAQXQN010000053.1 GCA_029101185.1 Eggerthellales bacterium
GCATAGGTCTTAACCTTGTCCGCTTCGCCAGCAGACTGAGCAGCCTGAAGAGCCTGGAAGACCTGATGGTCAGGATTAAGCTCAAGAACGCGCTGGGCCCGAGGAGCGCCGCCCATCTCGTCGCTGCCAGGCATGGAGGCAAGGAGCCGCTCCATCTCAAGAGAGACGGGGCCCTCAGTGGTCACGCAAGCAGGCGAGGTCATGGCCCGAGTAGACACGACAACCTTGACCACTTCGTCACCAAGGGCATCCTTCATTGCCTCAAGGAGCTGGGAGTTTTCCTGAGATGCGGCTTCCGCGGCGTCCTTCTCCTCCTGGGTGGCCAGGTCAAGATCTCCGGAGGTCACGTTCTTGAACTCCTTTGACGCTTCGCCCTGACCGTAGGCCATCATGCTCTGAATGACAAACTCGTCCACGTCCTCGTTGCACAAAAGCACGTCGAAGCCCTTTGCCAACACAGCACTAACCTGGGGCAATGCTGCCATGCGCTCAAGGGAGGAACCGGAGGCGTAGTAGATGGAAGCCTGCTCCACGGGCATGTCGGCCAGGTACTCGTCCAGGGTGACCAGCTTGTGCTGCTTGGCGGAGTAGAACAGAATCAGATCCCCCAGAAGGTCGCGCTTCATGCCGTAGGAGGTGTAGATGCCGTACTTGATCTGGCGGCCGAACTGGGCAAAGAATTGCTCGTAGGTGGGGCGGTCCGTATCGCGCATGGAGGCCAGCTCGGACTTGATCTTCTTCTCCAGCTTGTTGGCGATAGCCCGCAGCTGATGGTTGTGCTGCAGGGTCTCGCGGGAGATATTCAGCTGCAGGTCAGCGGAGTCAACCACGCCACGGACGAAGTTGAAGTAGTCGGGCAGCAGCTCCTCGCATTTGTCCATGATCTTCACGTTGGAGCTGTACAGCTGCAGGCCGGACTTGAAGTCCCGAGAATAGTAGTCAAAGGGTGCGCGGGAGGGGATGAACATCAGGGCGTCATACTCCAGGGCGCCCTCGGCGTGGACCTTGATGGTGCGCAGGGGGTCGGCGTAGTCGTGGTAGTCGGACTTGTAGTACTCGGCGTACTCCTGGTCGGTGACGTCGGACTTGGACCGCTTCCAAATGGGAATCATGGAGTTGATGGTCTCTAGCTCCGTGTACTCCTCCCGCTCGGGGACGGTGCCTTCGGGAGCGTCCTCAGGAACGGGCAGGGTGCGGCTCTTGGTGACCTCCATCTGGATGGGATAGCGGACGTAGTTGGAGTACTTCTTGATCAGGCTCTTCAGACCGTACTCGGACAGGAAGGAGTCCAGATTCTCCTCCTCGGAGTTGTCCTTCAGCTCCAGGATGACGCTGGTGCCAAAGCTTTCGCGCTCGGCAGGCTTGATGGTGTAGCCCTCCACGCCGTCGGAAGTCCAGCTGTACGCTTCGTCAGAACCGTAGGCCTTTGACACCACGGTCACCTGCTTGGCCACCATGAACGCGGAGTAGAAGCCCACGCCAAACTGGCCGATGATGTCCACGTCAGAGCCCTGGGCTTCCTGGTTGAGGGTCTTGAACTCCTGGGAGCCGGAATGGGCGATGGTGCCCAGATTGGTCTCTAGCTCCTCCTTGGTCATGCCAATGCCGCAGTCGGAAACGGTGACGGTACGAGCATCCTTGTCAAACGCCACGGTAATGGCCAGGCTGCTGCGGTCCACGGCCACGGAGTCATCGGTGAGGCTCTTAAAGTAAAGCTTGTCCACCGCGTCAGATGCGTTGGAGATCAGCTCCCGCAGGAAAATCTCCTTGTTGGTGTAGATGGAGTTGATCATAAGGTCCAGAAGTTTCTTGGACTCTGTCTTGAATTTCTTCACGATTCCGCCTTTCATGTGGTGCTATGTGGTGCTATGTGGCGCCATGTGGCGCACGACCAGGCTGCATGAGCAAGCGCCAGCCGCATTTGGGTGCCTGCGAATCCAATGGCCGAAAGCCCGGAAGGTCAGTTGGCCCAAGCCAGGGCTTTCAGGATTAGCACTCGCAGGCTCTGAGTGCTAACGAGGGATTGTATCCCCACCCTGACAAGTGTCAAGCGGAAATCCCGGGCAACCAAGCCCCGTCATGATTCTGTAAAAGTCACGAGCCCGTTAAGCAATCTGATAAACCCGGCGAAACGTCCTGCGCGCCCGCGCTCTGCGGGTAGTGGCGAAGCGACCTGTGCGTCCGCGCTCGGAGGGCAGCGGCGAAGCGTCCTGGGCTCCAGCCAGTACTGGCGTGGCGCCCCAGGGGTCACTCCCCCAAGTGCTCAGCACGCTTCGCCAACTGCCACAGTTCCTCAAGTTTCTGGCGGTCAAGGTCCGCCAGGCTTGCACCTTCGCAGGCGGCCTGCAGCTCCATCATCCGCCAGCGGCGGCGGAACTTGGCGCAGGTCTGGCGAAGGGAGTCTTCTGCATCAAGCCCGTGCCAGCGCCCTACGTTGACCAGGCTAAAAAGCACATCTCCCAGCTCAAGGCGCTGCTGGTCGGCGGATTCGCAGGCCAGGGCTTGACGCAGTTCCGAGAGTTCCTCGTAGACCTGGTCCCAGACCGCGTCCTCGCTCTCCCACTCAAAACCCCTGGCCACCGCCTTGCCGCTGATCTTGTGGGCTTGCTGTAGGGCAGGGATGCTGGTGGGCACGTCGTCAAGTTCGCTGGCGATGGGGGGCTGCACGCCCTCAGGCTCGCTGGCGGGGTGCTGGGCGTCGCCCTGCCGAGTCGTAAGGCACTGGGTCTCGCGACGTTGGGTCTCGCGTCGTTGGGCCTCGCGTCGTTGGGCCTCGCGGCGTTGGGCCTCACGGCGCTGGACAGCACGCTTCTCCGCCACCTTGATCTGCTCCCAAGTCAAGGCCGCACCTTCCTGACCAGGCTCAACAGTTGGTAGATCGGCGGGGTCAAGCATGGCGCAGGCTCGCTGCCACGCCTGGGCGTCTGGCTGAGTTCCCTGGGGGCCAAACACATGGGGGTGTCGCCTGACCATCTTGTCGCACACATCCGCGCACACGTCGTCAATGGTGAATTCCCCCAGATCAGCGGCAATTTGCGCCTGAAGTACCACCTGAAGGAGCACATCGCCCAGCTCTTCGCGCAGATGCTCGGGGTCCCGCTTCTCAATGCAGTCCACGGCCTCGTAAGCTTCCTCAATCATGTTATGGGCAATGCTCGCGTGAGTCTGTACCTGATCCCAAGGGCACCCCTCGGGGGCACGCAAACCAGCCACCACCTGGACAAATCGGTCAAATTCCGGATGGGTGGGCTGGGGCTTGGAGAACTGGTAACTCAAATTGCTTGGTTCCATCGGGCAGGTCCTTCTACAAAGATGCCCCGCGGAAAACCACGGGGCATGAGCGAACGATGCAAACACGCTGCATACGGGCAATCGCAGGTTGGGCGCTCCATCTAGGGCATCAAACCCGAAAGAACAACCCAGGGTCACCAGGAACTAGTCCTCAGCGATCTCCACGATAACACCCATGGGGCACTCCTCAACGCAGTCACCGCAGGCGATGCAGGCGTCCTCGTTGGCAACCTCAACAACGCTGCCGACGATCTCAAGCACACCCTGGGGACATGCGTCCACGCAAATGCCGCAGCCAATGCACTCTTCAGGCTCAATGACGGGACGAGACATGTTACTCCGATCTCTCAATTTCAACCCGTGCCCCCAACATCCAAGCACGGGCCGTATTTACAGCGGCCATAATACCCGCGGTTTAGAGGTTTTCAAGCAAAATCACGTAATTGCAACTAACGGACAAACATTTTCGACAGACGGTTATGCACCCGCTTAATCCCGCCCCCCAAGACGCAACCATCTCAATTCCACCTCAAGACACCTGAGCGCGCTAGGCCAAAAAACCAGCCTAACCTGTGAATTTGACATCTTATAGATTGAAGTAATCTAGTTTCTATGGGATACTGACAGCCATCTATGAACCGAATACGTTTCGCTTACACACACCACATTCACAGCACGAGCGAAAGGACCCAGCCGAATGGCTACCAAACTATCCCGCACATCCTGCCCGGTTGAGGCAACCCTGTCCCTCATCTCGGACAAATGGAAGTTCCTGATTCTGCGTGACCTCATGGACGGCACCAAGCGCTTCGGAGAGCTGAAAAAGTCCATTGGCAGCATTTCCCAGAAAGTCCTCACTTCAAACCTGCGCACCATGGAGGAAGACGGCCTGCTCAGCCGCCAGGTCTACGCCGAAGTCCCGCCCCGGGTTGAATACACCCTCACCCCCCGCGGCGAAAGCATGCGCCCCATCATCGACGCCCTGCGCACCTGGGGCCAGGAGCATCAGGAGGAGCTTGCCCAGGAAGCCGCCGCCAAGCAGGCCGCCAGCATTGAGAATTCCCCCGTTCAGGATTAGTTGTCGAAACGCCCTGCCCCGCCTGCGTTGGCGCAGGGGACACGGCCGAGCGGCGCACGATCCGGCACAGCACGCGGGCCAGTGCAGCGCTCGGACCAGCGCGGTGCACGAGCAAACACCCTATTTGACCAGGGATTTCATCACCGCCCAGTCACGTTGCTTCATGTCTGAGCGGGCCAAATCCTCCTCAAATGACACAAACGCAGCAAAAGGCCGCCCCAACGCGCGGCCTGCGTTGTTTTGGGGGACCTGAATCCTGTAGGCCTGGCCGAACATGACCCCGGAAAGCTCATCCGCGCAGACCACCACCACGGGATCAATCCCCTCCACCAGGGCGAAGGCG